>NZ_JBQYLP010000009.1:0-146044 GCF_052683555.1 Burkholderia sp. BC1 | reverse complement strand
GAAGCCATCTCGCCTGCAACTTCGGAAGTTGGTCCATTGATCAGCGTTTCCTTAGCGCTTTAGCGCTTGGTCCGAGTTGGCGCTTCAGCGCTTACTCGCGTCCTATGCAAAGCTGTCGTCCTCTACTTCGTCGTGGTGCGCGCGCCGCCGAGCACATCGACGACTGTCCATTTCCCGCCGCGCACCTGATAGATCGTGAAAGCCGGATTCTTCAGGTTGCCTTCCTTGTCGAACGCGATCTCGCCCGTCACGCCCGGCCGGTCGATCTCGCGCACGGCGGCGACCAGTTTCGCCGGCTGCGTCGTGCCGGCCTTCTGCGCAGCCGCGATCAGCGTGGCGGCCGCATCGTAGGCAAACGGCGCATGCAGTTCGATCGGCGCGCGGAAACGCGACTGGTACTGCACGTCGAACGCCTTGCCGCCCGGCATCCGCTCGAGCGGCAGGCCCGGTTCGAGCGCGGTCACGCCGTCGCCGTCCTTGCCTGCGAGCGACAGGAAGGTCTGACTCACGAAACCGCCCGCGCCGAGCAGCGGCGCGTTCACGCCGAGCTGGCGCATCCGGCGTGCGATCGGCGCGGCCTGCGCATCGAGCCCGCCGAAGAACACGAGATCCGCGCGCTTGCCCTTGATCGCGGTCAGCACGCCGCTGAAGTCGGTCGTCTTGTCGTTGACGTACTGGCGATCGACGATCGTGCCGCCGTTCGCCTGCACGCCCTTGATGAACTGGTCGGCCAGCCCCGCGCCGAACGACGTGCGATCGTCGATCACCGCGATGCGCTTCGCCTTCAGCGTCTTCACCGCGTAGGCGCCCGTGAAGTTGCCGCCCGCATCGTCGTGACCCATGATGCGGAAGGCCGTCGCGTAGCCCTGCTGCGTGTACTGATGGCCCGTCGACGCCGGCGCGATCTGCGGAATGCCCGCGTCGCGATAGACGCGCGACGCCGGCACGCTGCAGCCCGTGTTCCAGTGCCCGACGACGCCGATCACGTGCTGATCGACGAGCTGCTGCGCAACGGCGACGGCCGTGCGCGGGTCCGACTGGTCGTCGGCTGCGACGAGCTTGTACACGACGGGCTTGCCGCCGATCGTCGGATGCTTCGCGTTCGCATCGTCGATCGCGAGTTGCGCGCCGTTCTGCAGATCCTTGCCGATCCGCGCGGACGGGCCGGTCAGCGGCGCGGCGAGACCGATCAGGATCGTCTGGGGCGCGGATTGCGCGAACGCGGGAACGGCAGCGACCAGCGCGAACGCGGACAACGCGAAGCCGACGGAGAAACGAGCGATTTTCATGTGCGGGGACCGTGAGTCTGTCAAAACATGAAAAATATTAAATAGTCGACGCGAACATCCCAAATACTCAATCGTTGGATGCTTATGCCGTTCCGCACACGATACGCCAACGTCATGAAAACATGATCATTTTTCTTGTTGTCGCTTACCCTGATTTTTCTATAAAATTCGACACATGAAAAATATCGAACAGTTACACGACGATCCGCCGTTGCGTGCCGTGCGCGCGTTCGAGGCATTCGCGCGCCTCGGCTCGGTCACGGCGGCGGCGGCCGAACTCGACATCACGCCGTCCGCGGTCAGCCATCAGCTGCAACTGCTGGAAGCGTTCATCCAGACGCCGCTGACCGTACGCGACGGCCGGCTGCTCGCGCTGACCGACGAAGGACGCGACTACTACCGGTCGATCAGCGCGGCGTTCTCGGTGCTGCGCAGCGCGACGCGCTTCGTGCGCGACCGTTCGTCGCTGCGGCAGATCACGATCAGCCTGATACCGCTGTTCGGCATCGGCTGGTTCATTCCGCGGCTGCACGCGTTTCTCGCGGAGAACACGGACGTCGACGTCACCGTCCTCTACGCGCACCACCGCAACTACCGCAGCGATGCGTCGGATCTGTCGATCCGCTTCGGCACGGGCGATTGGCCCGGCTATCGCTGCGAACGGCTGGTGCCGGGCGCGATGGTGCCGATGTGCAGCCCGTCGTTCCTGAAGCGCCACGGGCCGTTTGCCACGCCGGCCGATCTCGCGCATGCGCCGCTCGTGCACGACGAGGATCGCAGCGCGTGGGTGAACTGGCTGCAAGGCGCGGGCGTGCGCAACGTCTCGCACGCGGTCGGCCCGATGTTCGAGGACGGGCAGCTCACGTTGAGCGCAGCACGTGCGGATCTCGGCGTCGCGCTGTTGCGCGCGCCGCTCGTCGAGCGCGAACTCGCGAGCGGCGAACTCGTGCAGCTGTTCGATCACGCGCTCGAGGACGGCCGCGACTACTACCTCTGCACGCGCGAGGACGCGGACTTGCCGGACGGCGCGAGGCGGCTCGCGGAATGGTTGAGGGAGATGGCGGGAGTGCGCGGTTGACATAGCCGTTCGCATTGCCGCAGCATGCCCGTTCACAGCAACGGGCAGCACGCCCTTTGGCGCTCTACGAGCGTCCTACAGTCGGAGGGTGACAATGCGTCGCATCTCAATCAATCTGCCTGCAACGGTCGTCGCCGAACTGACGCGGATTGCCGAATCGGAACACCGCGCGCTCGATGCCGTCATTCGCGACGCCATCGGCCGCCACGTCGCCAGGATCGGCGAGGCACGCAGCACCGACGCGTTCGGTCTGTGGCGCCATCGCGCGCGGTCCGGCATCGACTATCAGCGCGATGCGCGCGCCGAATGGTCGTGCGAACCGCGACGCGCCGACGGCTGAATCGCCTCGAACGCAGCCGGCGAGCCGGCCGATCGTCCGCCGCGACGCTCGCCGGCACCGCACATAGAATTTCCCGATGCCGCGGATTAAAACAAGCAATTTCACAGACTGCGGGTGAACCCGGATACTGGCGTCTCTCCATTCATCACCGACGCAAAGGGAAACACCAGATGCCGATCATCAACACGCAGATCAAACCGTTCAAGGCCACCGCATACCACAACGGCGAATTCGTACCCGTGTCCGACGAGAACTTCAAGGGCAAGTGGTCCGTCGTCGTGTTCTACCCGGCCGACTTCACGTTCGTGTGCCCGACCGAACTCGGCGATCTCGCCGACCGCTACGCGGAATTCCAGAAGCTCGGCGTCGAGATCTACGCAGTGTCGACCGACACGCACTTCACGCACAAGGCATGGCACGACACGTCGGACACGATCGGCAAGATCAAGTACCCGATGATCGGCGATCCGACGCTGACGCTGTCGCGCAACTTCGACGTGCTGATCGAGGAAGAAGGGATGGCGCTGCGCGGCACGTTCGTGATCAACCCGGAAGGCGAGATCAAGCTCTGCGAGATCCACGACAACGGCATCGGCCGCGACGCAGGCGAACTGCTGCGCAAGGTGCAGGCCGCGCAATACATCGCCGCGCATCCGGGTGAAGTCTGCCCGGCCAAGTGGACGCCGGGTGCGGAAACGCTGACCCCGTCGCTCGACCTGATCGGCAAGATCTGACGATCGCCCCGCGCGCCGCACAGGCGCGCGACGGCGGGCCGCCGCATCGCGCGGCCCGCATCCCCTTCTCCGGCATGCAGTGCCCGGCCGGAACCTTCGCTACGGAATCCGAAACGCCATGCTCGACGCCAATCTCAAGACCCAACTCAAAGCGTACCTCGAAAAAATCACGCGCCCGATCGAACTCGTCGCATCGCTCGACGACAGCGCGAAGTCGCAGGAACTGCGTGCGCTGCTCGACGAGATTGCATCGCTGACGACGCGCGTCACCGTGATCGAACGCCGCGACGACGAGGCGCGCACGCCGTCGTTCTCGATCGGCGAACCGGGCCAGCCCGCGCGGATCCGCTTCGCGGGCATTCCGATGGGCCATGAATTCACGTCGCTCGTGCTCGCGCTGCTGCAGACGGGCGGCCATCCGATCAAGCTCGACGACGACGTGATCGAACAGATCCGCGCGCTCGACGGCGACTATGCGTTCGAGACGTACTTCTCGCTGTCGTGCCAGAACTGCCCGGAAGTCGTGCAGGCGCTGAACGTGATGTCGCTGATCAATCCGCGCATCCGTCACGTCGCGATCGACGGCGCGCTGTTCCAGGACGAAGTCGAAGCACGTCAGATCATGGCGGTGCCGACGATGTTCCTGAACGGCGAATCGTTCGGCCAGGGCCGCAGCAGCGTGAAGGAAATCCTCGCGAAGCTCGATACGGGCGCCGGCGCACGCGCGGCGAAGTCGCTCGAGAACAAGCCGGTGTTCGACACGCTGATCGTCGGCGGCGGCCCGGCCGGTGCGGCGGCCGCGATCTACTCGGCGCGCAAGGGCATCGCGACCGGCGTGGTCGCCGAACGCTTCGGCGGCCAGGTGCTCGACACGATGGCGATCGAGAACTTCGTGTCGGTGCAGGAAACCGAAGGACCGAAGTTCGCGACTGCGCTCGAACAGCACGTGAAGCAGTACGACGTCGACATCATGGACGTGCAGCGCGCCGAAGCGCTGATTCCCGGCGACGTGCATCAGATCCGCCTCGCGAACGGCGCCGTGCTGAAGGCCAGGACGGTCGTGCTCGCGACCGGCGCGCGGTGGCGCGAGATCAACGTGCCCGGCGAACGCGAATACCGCAACCGCGGCGTCGCGTACTGCCCGCACTGCGACGGCCCGCTGTTCAAGGGCAAGCGCGTCGCGGTCGTCGGCGGCGGCAACTCGGGCGTCGAGGCCGCGATCGATCTCGCGGGCATCGTGAAGTCAGTCACGCTGATCGAGTACGGCGCGCAGCTGCGCGCGGACGAAGTGCTGCAACGCAAGCTGCGCAGCCTGCCGAACGTGACCGTCATCACCGAAGCGCAGACGACCGAGCTGACCGGCGACGGCAGCAAGCTGAACGGGCTCGTGTATACGGACCGTCGCTCGGGCGACGTGAAGCGGATCGAACTCGAAGGCGTGTTCGTGCAGATCGGCCTCGTGCCGAACACGGAATGGCTGAAGGGCACGGTCGAGCTGTCGAAGCACGGCGAGATCGTCGTCGATGCACGCGGTGCGACGTCGGTACCCGGCGTGTTCGCGGCCGGCGACGTGACGACGGTGCCGTTCAAGCAGATCGTGATCGCGGTCGGCGAAGGCGCCAAGGCGTCGCTCGGGGCATTCGATCATCTGATCCGCCAGGACGCGACGCCGGCTGTCGACACGCAACCGCAAGCCGACGAAGCGGTCGCCGCCTGACGCGCGACACAACGCATCTCTCTTCGCCCCGCATGCGCTGGTCAGCGTGCGGGGCGCTTTTTTATTTCGCCGGTGCGTTGTCGCGCGGCGGCGGCGCGCTCAGGTTCGTCGATTCGCGGACCAGTTGTTCGGTCATCGCCGCGGCGACCGGATTCGCACCCGACGACGCACCGTGGCGCGTGGTGCTCGTGTGCGCCGTGCCGGTCGTCGCAACGACCGGCATCGTCGGCGGCGGCAACGACGGATCGAGCTTCGCCGATTCGCGGACGAGCGCGGCCGTTTCGGGCGTTTCCGCTTTCATTTCCGCCTTCGTCGTTGCCGGCTTCACGGCCGCATGGCGCTCGATGCCGTCGCGTTGGCGTCGCGCGTGCTGCTGCGGCGGCGCGGCATGCGCCGGTGCGGGCGCATCCTGCGCGTCGACGGTCACGACTTTCACGGATGGCGTCGCAGCCGGCCGGGCCGGCGCCGGCGCGGGCGGCGCTGCGGCAACGGCGGGCGCCGGCGCGAGCGCGGCGGGTGCGGACGAAGCGGAAAGGGTCGGGTGCGCGGCGCTGGCGGCCTTCGCGACGGGCGGCGCGATCGCGCCTTGCGCGGTGTGGCCGTCGTCTGCAGGCGGCGTGGCAACCGCGGGCGCGGGCGCGGCGCCAGGCGCGGAGGAATCCGCGAGGCCGGCCTCGGCGATCGCGCGGTGGTCCGCGCGCAGCAACATCACGTATCCGGTGGCGGCTGCGGCGACCAGCAGCCCACCGGCAATCATCAGGGTCTTACGGGTACTCGTCATGCTTGCTCACCGACGGAACGACGTGAACAAGCCATCATACTCGACCGCCGCTACGCCATCGCGGACGAATACATTTGGTTGCATCTCGGGCCGATCGTCGGACGGATCGGCCGCGGCGCGCTTTCAGAGCCAGAAGATCGCGACGGCGATGCCGCCGAACAGCGCCCATTTGACGATGTAGTAGACCGTGCGATTCCACGCCTTCAGCCGCTTGCCGGCGAGCCGAATCATATACAGATAGCGGAACGCGCGATTGAGCCCGCCCGTGCGGTCGCCGATCTCGTTCGGCGACGCGGCCGCGCGCATCAGCAACTGCCCGAACGCATCGTTGATCCACTGCGCCCAGCGGAATCTCATCGGCCGGTCGATATCGCAGAACAGGATGATCCGGTCGTGCTCGGTGCGGTTCTCGGCCCAGTGCAGATACGTCTCGTCGAACATCACCGCTTCGCCGTCGCGCCACGCGTACGGCTCGCCGTCGACGACGATCCGGCACGCGTCGTCGTTCGGCGTATCGAGCCCGAGGTGGTAGCGCAGCGCGCCCGCGTACGGATCGCGATGCAGCCCGAGCGTGCCGCCCGGCGGCAGCGATGCGAACATCGCCGCCTTGATCGACGGAAAGCGCGACAGGATCTCGACCGACCGCGGACACAGCGCCTGCGCGGACGGATGCGGCGCGTCGTACCACTTCAGATAGAAGCGCTTCCAGCCGCGGCGAAAGAACGAATTGAACCCGATGTCGTTGTATGCGTCCGACGCCTTGATGCGGCTCGCGTCGCGCAACGCGATCGCCTCGTCGCGGAACGTGCGCCATTCGCGTCGCAGCGCCTCGAGTTCCGGAAAATGACGCGTGTCGATGAACGGCGTCGTCGGCACCGCCGAAAACGCATACGAAAAGCAGTTCAGCGGCGCCGTGAACGTCGAATGATCGGACAGTTGGCGGAAGAAGCGGTGTCGCACCCTGCCCCGTCGATGCGTGTAGACGACGCACGCGAGAAAGACGATCAACAGGACCCAACGCATTTCCGATTCCCCGTAAGCCAGTTGACGGCATTCTAATGACGGAGAAAATTTCTTGCGCTGTGACGCGTGCGCCGCGGCCCGCGCGCCAACCCGCGCGGCCGCGCCGGCGCGCGGGCGTGCAGATTATTCCGGAAACGGCAATTCAGTTTGTCCGTCCGCGCGCATATCGAACGTATTGAGCGTCATCGCGACGAGCGCGTAGTAGCCGAGCAGCGCGACGAGATTGACGACGACCTCGTGCCCGAAGCGCGCCTGCGCGCGCGCGAACGTCGCGTCGCTCACGCGCCGCGTGTCGTACAGCTCGGTCGCGAACGCATGGATCAGCGCGTCGTCGTCCGACTCGAACGGCGGCTCGACGCCGCGGCGGATCGCGTCGGCCGTCGCGGCCGGCACGCCGGCGTCGAGCGCGATCGGATAGTGGATGTGCCACTCCGCCTGCGAGCGCCAGCGTGCGGCCGTGACGAGAATCGCGAGCTCGGACAGCCGCAGCGGCAGCCCGGTTCGGTAGCGGCAGAACGCGCCGAGGCGCTGCGCATGCTGCGCCAGTTCGGGGCTTGCGATCCAGCCGAGAAACGGCCCGTTCAGGTTGCCGCGCGGGCCGTTCAGGATCTCGGCGAGCACCGCCTTCTGCGCGTCGGACGCGGTGGCGGCATCGAAGGGAGGCAGTCTGTCTGTCATCACGATCAACGGTCGATGAAAAGGTGAACGCGGCAAGCGCCGCAACGTGTGCGTCCGGGCGTCGTCACGCGCGCGCGGCGGCCAGCGCCGCGTCGATCGCGTCCGACAGCCGCTCGACGATCGCGTCGATCTGCTGCGCGGTACAGATGAACGGCGGCGCGATCAGGATGTGGTCGCCGTGGCGCCCGTCGATCGTACCGCCCATCGGATAGACCATCAAACCGCGCTGCATCGCCTCGCGCTTGATCGCCGCATGCAGCTTCAGCGCGGGATCGAACGTCGCCTTGCTGTCGCGATCGCGCACGAGTTCGACGCCGACGAACAGGCCTCGGCCGCGCACGTCGCCGACATGCGGATGCGCGTCGTAACGCGCACGCAGTGCCGCGCGCAACTGCTCGCCGCGCGCGTGCACGTTGTCGAGCAGATGCTCTTCGGCGATCACGCGCTGCACTTCGAGCGCGGCCGCGCACGCGGTCGCATGGCCGAGATACGTATGGCCGTGCTGGAAGAAGCCCGATCCGTCGACGATCGTCCGATAAATGCGGTCGCTGACGAGCGTCGCGCCGATCGGCTGATAGCCGGCGCCCAGCCCCTTCGCGATCGTCAGCAGATCGGGCGCGACGCCGTCCTCTTCGCAGGCGAACAGATAGCCGGTGCGCCCCATCCCCGACATGATCTCGTCGAGAATCAGCAGCACGCCGTACTTGTCGCACACGGCACGGATCTTCTTCAGGTACGTGCGCACCGGCGGCACGGCGCCGGCCGTCGCGCCGACCACCGTTTCCGCGACGAACGCCGCGACGTTTTCCGCGCCGAGCTCGACGATCTTGGCTTCGAGTTCGTCGGCGAGGCGCTGCGCGAACGCCTCCTCGGTTTCATCGGCGCGCTGTTCGCGGTACGCGTAGCACGGGCTCACGTGATGCGCTTCGATCAGCAGCGGCAGGAACGGCTCGCGCCGCCACGCATTGCCGCCGATTGCGAGCGCGCCGAGCGTGTTGCCGTGATAGCTCTGCCGGCGCGCGATGAAGTGGCGACGCTGCGGCTCGCCCTTCTCGACGAAATACTGTCGCGCGAGCTTCAGCGCGGCCTCGATCGCCTCGGAGCCGCCCGATACGAAGTACACGTGTTCGAGGCCGGCCGGCGCCGCGGCGACGAGCCGGTCGGCGAGTTCCTCGGCCGCGTCGGTCGTGAAGAACGACGTATGCGCATACGGCAGTTGCTGTACCTGCCGCTTGATCGCGTCGATCACGCGCTGGTTGCTGTGGCCGAGACACGAGACGGCCGCGCCGCCGCAGGCGTCGATGTAACGTTTGCCGGTCGAATCGATGATCTCGATGCCGTCGCCGGCCACGGCGACGGGCAAGGTGGCGCGCGGCGCGCGATGGAAAACGGTCGTCATGCGTTGCCTCATGGTCAGTGCGCGCCGTGCGCGCGTGCGTCGGGCACGATGCGCGTCGCGTAACACGCGGCGCCGTGCTGATGAATCGTGAAGTCGATCGACGACGCGCCGATCGCGAACACCGCCGTCGCGAGCGTGTTTTCGTCGTCGGGATCGGCCGGATCGTCGCGATAGATGGGCAGCCCGTGCGGCGCGCGGTCGGCGAGCACACCGCGCAACGCCGCTTCGTCGATCGCGTCGAGTTCGGGCAGCAGCACGTCGACGCGCCGCTGGCGATCGGCGGACGATTGCGTGACGATCTGCGCTTCCGCTTCGCTGCCGCGATGCACGAGATGATTCGCGTGGCCGGCGCGCTGCGCGACGTCGATCGCCGAGCAGCGTGCGACGCTCGCTTCGACGCTCATCAGCCGCGCATCGCCGGTCGCGCCGAGCGTGTGATGAAAGCCGCTCGCGCGCGCGTGCGTACGCAGCACGTCGAGCGCCGCGTCGAGCGACGTCGCGTCGAGCACCGCGCGCGCGAGGATCATGCGCGGGACGCCGACGGCCGGCGTGCGGATCCGCAGATTGTTGATCGCCTGCGCGATGCCGGCGCGGTTCGCCGCGAACGTATGGCCCGGCAGCGAACCGGGATAGTAGAAGCTGACGAAGCCCGGCTTGCCGTGCGGCTTCACGTCGACGAGCAGGCAGCGCTCGCGCAGGAACGGATCGCCGTCCTCGTTGTGCGCGATCCAGCGCGTGCCGTCGGCGTCGCGCGCGGCAAGCGTCGTGCAGCCGTCCGGCGCGTTGTGGATCAGTTCGCCGCGGCAATTCCAGAGGAAGATGTCGTCGGCGTGCCAGCCGACGCCGGCCGCGATGCCGTCGAGCTCCGCGACGAGATCGGGATAGGCCGCGAGCGCGGCCTGCCGCAGCGCATCGACGAACGGGTGGCCGCGCCAGCGGCGCACGGCCGCCCATGCGCGGCTTTGCTGCATGTACGCGTCGAACACCGGGCGCGCGAGCTCGCCGAGGCGCACGCCGATGTCGAACGGCGTGCCGGCGATGACGGGAGAAACGGTAAGCGGCATGTCGTATCGGTCAGAGGTTCAGGACACGTGTTTGAGGAATTCCTTCAGCCGCGGCGTCGGCGGCCGGTCGATCAGGTCGGCCGGGTGGCCGTCCTCTGCGATGCCGCCCTGATCCATGAACAGCAGCCGCGTGCCGACGCGTTTCGCGAAGCCGATCTCGTGCGTGACGACGATCATCGTCATCCCTTCGGTCGCGAGATCCTGCATCACCTTCAGCACTTCGTGGCGCAGCTCCGGATCGAGCGCCGACGTCGGTTCGTCGAACAGCATCAGCCGCGGCCGGATCGCGAGCGCGCGCGCGATCGCGACGCGCTGCTGCTGGCCGCCCGACAGCTCCGACGGATAGTGATTCGCGCGAGATTCGAGCCCGACCTTCGCGAGCAGCGCCAGCGCCTGGTCGCGCGCGTCGGCGCGCGATGCGCCACGCACCTGGATCGGCCCGAACATCACGTTCTCGAGCGCCGTCATCTGCGGAAACAGGTTGAACTGCTGGAACACCATGCCGGCCTCGAGCCGGATCTGGCGGATCGTCGACGCGTGGCCGCGGACGCTGCGCCCGTCGACGAGCAGTTCGCCGCTCGTGATCTTCTCGAGCGCGTTGATACAGCGCAGCATCGTCGACTTGCCGGAGCCGGACGGCCCGATCACGACGACGACTTCGCCCGCGTCGATCTTCAGGTCGATATGCTTGAGCACCGGCACGTGCCCGAAGCTCTTCGACACATTCTGGAATTCGATCATGCTCATAGGATCCGCATCCTCTTTTCGACGACGCGCAGCGTGAGCGTCATTGCACCGGTCAGTATCAGATAAAGGATCGCCACCGCGGTCCAGATCTCGACCGCCTGAAAATTGCCCGCGATGATCTCCTGCCCCTTGCGCGTCAGTTCGCCGACGCCGATCACGATGAACAGCGAGGTGTCCTTCAGGCTCACGATGCACTGGTTGCCGAGCGGCGGAATCAGTCGCCGGAACGCGAGCGGCCCGACCACCTTCAGCAGCACGCGCGGCATCGATAGCCCCATCGCGAGCCCCGCCTCGGTCAATCCCTTCGGAATCGACAGCAGCGCGCCGCGCACGACTTCCGCGAGATACGCGCCCGAATTCACGGTGATCGCGATGATCGCGGCCGTCAGGCCGTCGATCCGGATATGCGCGAGCAGCGGCAGCGCGAAATACAGAAACATCACCTGCACGACGATCGGCGTGCCGCGGATCAGTTCGATATAAATTTGCGCGAGCACGTTCATCGCCTTCGGCCCGTATGCGCGGAACATGCCCGCGATCATGCCGACGACGAACCCGCCCGCGAGCCCGAAAAATGCGATGAACACCGTCAACCGGACCCCGTCCATCAGGTCCGGCAGCGCCGCCCAGATCGCCGACCAATCGAAATTCACTTGTCGTCCCCTTCGAGTCGAAACCGGCGCGACCGTCGGGCCGCGCCGCGTTGCACGATCGCGCTCACATCTTCGGCGGTTCGGCGCCGAACCACTTCCGGTAGATCTGCGCGTAACGGCCGTCGGCCCGGATCTTCACGAGCGACGCGTTGACCTTCGGCACGAGCGCGCTGCCCTTCGGAAAACCGATCCCGTACTTGTCGCCGCTGACCGGCTGGCCCGCGACCTTCACCTTGCCCTTGCCTTCGTTGTTCACGAAGAACAGCACGTTCGGCGTGTCGTGCATCGCGGCATCGACGCGGCCGGCCTCGAGCGCGAGATAGGCCTGATCGATGTTGGGGAACTGACGAATCTCCTTCGGCTTCAGATGCGCCTTGATCCAGTCGATCGTCGCCGTGCCCGTCTTCGCGGCGATCACCTTGCCGTTCAGATCGTCGATCGAGCGGATCGTCGTGTTGCCGACCTGCACCATCGCGGCAAGCCCGCTGTCGTAGTACGGCGCGGAAAAATCGATCGCCTTCTTGCGCTCTTCGCGGATCGTCATCCCGGACAGCGCGACGTCGATGTTCTGCGTTTGCAGCGCCGGAATCAGCCCCGCGAAATCCATCGGCTGGATCGTGTATTTCCAGCCCTGATCCTTCGCGATCTCGGCCCACAGGTCGAGATCGAAGCCGACGTACTTGTCGCCCTGCTTGAACTCGAACGGCATGAACGACGTATCGGTGCCGACGACGAGCGTCTTGGTATCTGCGTGCGCGACGCTTGCGCCGAGCGCGGCAGCAACCGCGACGGCTTTCAGGAAGGAACGGCGACTCATGGCTTTTCTCCGCATGATTGAGCGAGGCGCCGGCCCGCTGGCCGGCACGAGCGACAACGTCGGTCGGCATCACAACATGCGATGCGTAATTAGATATCGACACAACATATGTTGTCAATGGCGATACTACGACACCAAAAAAGTGCGCAACATGCATTTGCATCGAGACAAACCCGGACGGGTGCGGCGCGGCCGGAGACGACGCGTGGCGGCGCAGGAAAGGACGGGCGCCCGACCGACGCGATGCAGTCGGCGCGGCAGGATGTTGCGGGGCGGGGAGCGGAAGCGGCGACGGCCGTCATCGGCACGTCGCGTCGGGATTCGGGCGCGCGCATCGGCGACGCACGCGTCGAGAGGAAGCGGGCCGGCGATCGTGCGCGCATCCGCAGTGGCGATGCGCGCCGCCGGCCGGCGATCAGCGATGCACGGCCGTCAAGGGCCGGCGAAGAACAGCGAAACGATGCAGACCATGCCCGCGAACCAGACGAGCGAGCGCAGCGACGCCCAGTTCAGCAGATACATCAGCGCATAGACGATCCGGATCGCGACGAACGCGATCGCGAGCCGGTCGACGTGCTGCGCGTTCGCGCCGTTGTGCCACGCGACCACGAGCGCGGCCGTAAACAGCGCGAGCGCTTCCCACGCGTTCTGGTGCGCGGCCTGCGCCCGCGCACGCCAGCCTTGAAGCTTCGCGAGGTACTCGCGCGGCGCGTGATTGTCGTAGCCCTTGCGCGCCTTCGCGAGCATCGTCATCGGGAACGGCAACAGCGCGACGATGAACAGGCATAGCTGCGAGGTCGTCATCTTCGTCTCCTCCTTATGGTTACATTGATCAATGACAAAGTCGCGAGAGCTTAGCATTGTGGCGCGCCGGTCGCGCACCGGTTTTCTAGACGGCAGACTCGGGCGTCATGGCCGTGCGGCGGTCGCGCGAGCCATAAACTTCTACCAAATCTCCGATAAAAACGTTAATTAAAACTGGTCGAACACCAATAAGATAGCGGTCGACACTGGCTCGACGCATTCTCGCGCGAGCCTGCCCCGCGCCGTCGCGCGTGCCCAAGACCATCGATACGAGCCCCGACATGCCCCGTCCCATCGTCGCCCATATCCGTCCCGACGCCGTCCGCCACAACCTCGACTTCATCCGCCGGACGGCCGCGCAGTCGCGCGTGTGGGCCGTCGTGAAGGCCAACGCATACGGCCACGGCATCGAGCGCATCTATCCGGGCCTCGCGGCCGCCGATGGCATCGCGCTGCTCGACCTCGACGAAGCGGTACGCGTGCGCGAGCTCGGCTGGGACAAGCCCGTGCTGCTGCTCGAAGGGATCTTCGAGCCGGCCGACGTCGAACTCGTCGAGCGCCATCGGCTGACGGTCGCCGTTCACTGCGACGAGCAGCTCGATCTGCTGATCGCGGCCAAGCCGCAGCAGCCGATCGACATCCAGCTGAAGATGAATTCCGGAATGAACCGGCTCGGCTACCGGCCCGACGCATTCCGCGCCGCGTGGGAGCGCGCGGCGAGCGCGCCGTCGATCGGCCGGATTACGCTGATGATGCATTTCGCGAATGCGGACGAAGGCGAAATCGACTGGCAGCTCGCGCAGTTCGACGCCGCCACGGCAGGCATTCCCGGCGAGCGCACGCTGTCGAATTCGGCCGCCGTGCTCTGGCATCCGCGCGCGCACCGCGACTGGGTGCGGCCCGGCACGATCCTGTACGGCGCCTCGCCGACCGGCGCGGCGCGGCACATCGCCGATACGCCGCTGATGGCCGCGATGACGCTGACGAGCAAGATCATCGGCGTGCAGACGCTCGCGGCCGGCGAGACGGTCGGCTACGGCCGCCGTTTCACGGCCGAGCGGCCGATGCGGATCGGCGTCGTCGCGTGCGGCTACGCGGACGGCTATCCGCGTCACGCGCCGACCGGCACGCCGATCGCGGTGGACGGCGTGCTCACGCGCGTCGTCGGCCGCGTGTCGATGGACATGCTGACGGTCGACCTCACGCCGTGCCCGAACGCGGGGATCGGCTCGAGCGTCGAGCTCTGGGGCGATCGGGTGAAGGTGGACGACGTGGCCGAAGCGAGCGGCACGATCGGCTACGAGCTGATGTGCGCGCTCGCGCGCCGCGTGCCGGTCGCGATCGTGCCGCCGGGCGCGTCGACGCTCCAGCCGGCCCTGCGCACCGGCAGCTACGGCCGCTGAACGCGCGGCGCGCGCGCCGCCGCGTTCCGGTCGGCGCCGCGCCAATCGCGGCGCAGCGCCCGCGCCCCGCTACGCGCGCCACGTCGGCGCGCGCTTTTCCAGGAACGCATCGATGCCCTCGCCGGCATCCTCTTCCATCATGTTGCGCGCCATCACGTCGCCCGCGTACGCATACGCGTCGTCGAGCGGCAGTTCGCGCTGCCGGTAGAACATCTGCTTGCCGTAGCGCACCGCGGCCGGGCTCTTCGCGACGATCTCCGCGACCTTGCGCGCGACCGCCGCGTCGAGCGCATCGGCCGGCACGGCCTCGTTGACGAGGCCCCATGCGGCGGCCGTCGCCGCGTCGACGAAGCGCCCGGTCACGAGCATGTCGAACGCGCGCTTGGCCGATACGTTGCGGCTCAGCGCGACGGCCGGCGTCGAACAGAACAGCCCGACGTTGATGCCCGACACCGCGAAGCGCGCGGTATCGGCGGCGATCGCGAGATCGCAGGCGGCGACGAGCTGGCAGCCGGCCGCCGTCGCGATCCCGTGCACGCGCGCGATCACCGGCACCGGCAGTGCGCGCATCGCGAGCATCACGCCGCTGCATTGCGCGAACAGCGTGCGGTAATAGTCGAGATCGGGCTTGCTGCGCATCTCGCGCAGGTCGTGCCCCGCGCAGAACGCCTTGCCTTCGGCGGCCAGCACGACGCAGCGCACGCGCGCGTCGGCGGCCAGCGAATCGAATGCGTCCTGCAGGCTGGCCAGCATCGCTTCGGACAAGGCGTTGAACTGCTGCGGCCGGTTCAGCCGCAGCGTGACGACGCCGTCGCGCAGGTCGCGCAACAGGATCGGCTCGGAAGTCGCGTGATCGGGTTCCATGATGTTCCGCTCGACGAGGTTCGGCCGGATTCGCTCCGGCATCGACAGACGAAGACGGTCAAATGGTCCTCCACATTCGGCGCGCCGTCCAGTCGCCGGCGGCGCGGCGCGACGCCGCGCTCAGCTCGCGAGCTTCTTCAGCGCATCGAGCACCGCATCGCCCTTGAACGGCTTCACGATCCAGCCCTTCACGCCGGCGGCCTTGCCGCGCTCCTTCATCGCCGGGCTGCTTTCGGTCGTCAGCATCACGACGTTGACCGACGTGTTCGCGAGCTCGCCGCGGATCTTCTCGACCATCGTCAGCCCGTCCATGTTCGGCATGTTGACGTCGCTGATCACGAGCCGCACGCCGGGCGTCGTGCGCAGCTTCGCGAGCCCGTCCTTGCCGTCGACCGCCGTCGCGACGTCGAGTCCGTGATTGCGCAGAAAGCCCGCGACCTCGTCGCGCACCGTGCCCGAATCGTCGACCACCAGAATCTTTGCCATGCGGTATTCCCCTTTCGTGTAGTGCTGACTTCAAAACAGTTCGAGTTCGCCCGACTCGACCAGCGGCCCGACGTCCGGCACCTGCTCGCGGAAATCCTCCGGCGACCAGCTGAGGCTGAACACGAAGCGCTGATCGATCTGCACCGCGCGGCCGCTCGCCGGATCCGTCATCCGGTACTTGAAACAGAGCTGCGGACAGTCGCCGCCGAACGAGATGAACTTCTGCTTGTGATTGACGACGAGCGGCACCTGCACCGGGTGACGCGCGAGCGCGTCGGCGTCGCCGAGGTAGCGGTTCTTGAACGCGCCCCAGACGAGATTCGTCAGTTCGCCGAGCACGCCGTTGACGTCGCGAAAGTCCGGCGCCCGGTCGCGATGCACGCTGCCGATCATGTCGAGCAGCGGCTGCTCGCTCGTCTGCAGCAGCATGTAGCCGCGGCACCACGCGCTTTCCAGCGCGATCAGGCTGAACACCTCGCCGAAGATGATCTGGTCGCGCACGATGCACGGTGTGTCGCGCTCGATCGTCATCCCCGGAAACAGCGTGTCGAGCCGCGCCTCGGTGATCTCCGAGATGCCGCGCACGAGCGCGTTCGGGTAGTCGCGGCTGAACAGGTATTCGTCGATCGCGCGGCGCAGCGGCGTCATGTCGTCCGCGACGTACGCGGCGCAGGCGACGCGGGCGAGCGCCTCCGGCAGCCCCTCGCGCGACGCGAGCGACGTGCGGCGCAGGATGATCGGCAACTCCGGGCGCAGCGCGTCGATCTGCGTCGCGACGATCGCGCTCTCGGCCGGCGAGCCGCCGTAGTCTTCGGCAAGCAGGATCGCGCCGAGGTCGATGTTCGAGCGCAGCACCTGCAGCAGCCGGTTGCGTCGCACGGTCAGCCCGACCAAATGATGTTCGTCGCAAAAGCGCTTGATCGCGTCCGCATGCGCGCGGCTGTCTTCCAGCACCAGCACCTTGCTGACGGGTTGGTCTTCGGTCATCTCGCGAAATCCTCGGGTTCGATCGCGCGGCACGCGCGCGGGTTTCGTCGGGGCCGGTCAGAACAGTTCGAGCGCGCCGCCGGCGTCTACCGCGGCGGCCGTTTCCGGCACGTGGAAGTCGACCGGCGCGTTCGCGCAGACGCAGAGCGTCGCGCCGATCCGCACGTCGCCGTCGAGCGTCACGTCGTAGGCGGCCATGTGGTCCGGGCGAAGCGCGGCCAGATAGTCGACGCTCGCGCCGTGCAGCAGATACGGCGTCGACATCCCGAGATCGGGGAACGCCGCCGTCAGCGCCTGGTTGATCGCGCCGCAACACAGGTTCGCGATCTCCATGAACGCTTCCGGCAGCGGCCGCTGTGCACCGCCCGCCTGCATCGCGGACGCGAAATGGCGGCGTGTCGCTTCGTCGTCGCGAAAATTCAGCGCGAGCAGCAGCCGGAAATGCAGCGCGGAAATCGTCAGCACCGCAAGGTGCTCGGCCGCGCGCGCGTTCGCGCGCGACGTAGAGCGGGACGCGGCCGCGCTCTCGGCATCGCCCGCATCGTGCGCGACGGGCCGGATGTCGCACGCGCTGTCGGCGGCGAGCCGCGTGCGCGCGGCGTCAAAGAAGATCCGCTCGAAACCGGCCTTCGCCTGTGCGCTGATCACGCGGCCGCTCCGTCGAGTCGCGCGCGCAGCTGGCCGGCCAGCGTCTCGACCGTCGCGAGCGCGGCCGTGATCATCTTGCCGCCGGCCTGAATGTCCTGGAACGTCGCAGCCGTGACGAGATCGTTGCGGTTCAGGCTGTCGCGATAGCTGTTCGACAGTTGCTGCGAGCGCGCGGCGAGCCCGCGCACCTCGCTCGCGACGATCGAGAAGCCGCGGCCCGCGGCGCCCGCACGCGCGGCTTCGATCGACGCATTCAGCGACACGATCGACACGTGCGCGACGATCGCCGACAGCTCCTGGTTCTTCGTGCGCATGTCCTGGTTCTGCGCGGTCAGCGAAATCATCTGCTCGTGCCAGCGCTCGAACGTGCCCGCGAGCCCGCGCAGGCGAGCCGCTTCGTCGGCGATCTTCGTCGCGTGCTGCGCGAGCGCGTCGCGTTCGGCGGCGAGCGTACGGCAGGCCTCGCGCTGCGCGTCGCATTCGCCACGCTCGCGCGCGAGCGCGTCCTCGAGTTGCGCTTCGCGCTCCGCCCAGGCGCTCGCCGCGTCCGCATGCGCGGCCGTCGCTTCGTCGGCGCGCGCGTCGGCCGCGGCGAGCGCGGCGCGCAATGCATCGGTTTCGCCCGTCATCGCGGCAACGCGCCGTGCGTCGCGCACACGGAACACGCCGATTGCGGCCAGTGCGACGATGAAACCGGATGCGAGCGCCGCGGCGCTCGCGATCGTCCAGACGCTCACGATCACTCCGCGGTGCTGAAGCGTGCGCCGATGCCCGCGTCGGCCGCCTGCCGGGCGGCGCCGGCCACATGTCCGTCGCCGTGCGCGTGGCCGTCCGCCGCGAAACGCGCGGGCAGCGACACGATCGTCTCGAACGCACGATACGGCGCGCCGACGCACGCGTCGGTAAAGCGCAGCACGATGTCGCCGCCGTCGCGCTTCAGGAAGTTGCGTACCGCGTCCATCCCGACGCCGCGCCCCGATACCTCGGTCACCGCGCGCGCGGTCGAGAAGCCCGGCCGGAAGATCAGTTCGGCGACCGCCTCGTCCGACAGCGCGGGCGCATCCGCATCGAGCCAGCTGCGTTCCTGCGCGATCGCGCGAATGCGCTCGAGCGCGAGCCCGCGGCCGTCGTCGCGCAGCACGAAGCGCAGCGCATCTGCATCGACGTCGACCGCGACGTCGATCGTGCCCGCCGCCGGCTTGCCCGCCGCACGGCGCTCGTCGGACGTTTCGATCCCGTGATCGATCGCATTGCGCATCAGGTGCATGAAGACGTTCTTCAGCGTCGGCGCGATCTCGCTGCGCACGCGCCAGCCGCGGCTGTCGATGTGCACGACGGGCGCCGGCTTGCCGAGTTCGGTCGCGAGCGACGGCAGCGATTCGATCACGCCGCCGAGCGCGTCGCCGATCCCCTGCGTGCCGAGCTGGCTCAGCATTCGGCGCACGGCATCGCGCGCCGCGCGCCAGTCGGCCGCGTTCGCCGGGTCGGCGCGATCGAGCATCCGCAGGCTTTCGCTGATATGCGCACGCTCGACCATCAGATAATCGGCCGGCGCGCCGTCGGCCGGGCCGCCGCTGCGGCCCAGCGTGACGGCGTTGATCGTCGCGTAGTGATCGATGGCTTCGCGCACGCGCGCGAGATCTTCCATCAGCGCGTCGCGATTCCATTCGGGGCCGCTGTCCGCGCGGCGCAGCGATTCGTACGCCTGCTCGGCTTCGTGCACGATGTTGGTCAGATGCTGCAGGCTGTACGTGCGCGCATTGCCCTTGATCGTATGCATGTTGCGGAACAGCGCGGCGACGACGGAGTGATCCGCGCGCTCGTGCTGCCGGATCATCCGCTCGTTCTCGCTGAGGAAGCCCTTCGCGCTGTGCACGAAGTCGTGGAACTTGTCCTGGCTGATCGCAAGGATCTCGCCGATCATCTCGAGGCGGCGCTGCTGCTCGCCGGCCTGCGCGGTCAGCTCGCGGATCTCGGTCACGTCGCGCACGCAGAGCATCAGCCGCACGACGGTATCGGTCTCGTCGGTGATCGCCGACCAGCTCAGGTCCAGCCACTTGTGACGGCCGTCCGGCATCCGTTTCGCGACTTCGTTTACGAGCAGATGCTCGTTGAACGCGAAGTTCATGCTGTCCTCGCCGAGGCAGGCGTGCACGGCCGCCTCGACCTGCGAACGCGCGTCCGAGCCGAGGTCCGAATCGTCGAACACGAGCGCCATCAGGTCGCGCCCCGCGATGTCGCGCGTCTCGAAGATCGTCTCGAGGTACGCCGAATATTCGGCATGCACGACGCCGCCGTCGACCACCGTCAGAATCCCCTGCTGCATGTTCTGCAGCATCGCCTGGATGTCGGCCGTCTTCTGCTTCAGTTGCGCGGCATTCTCCTGGATCTTCTCGATCATCCCGTTGAACGCGACGATCGAATGGCCGATCTCGTCCATCCGCCCCACCGGCACGCGGCGCGTGAAGTCCTGGCTCGTCGCGATCTCGCTCATCATCGTCTGCATCCGGCTCAGCGGACGCGTGATCTGCCGATACAGCACGAAGCCGAGCGCGGTCAGCAGCACGACGACCGTGCCCGCGACACCGCCGATCGCGGTCGCCGTCGTCGACAGCATGCCGTTCAGCGCAAGGATCGCGTCGTCCTTCTGCCGGTTCTTCTCGACGCGCAGCGTGTCGACGATGCTTTCGAGTTCGTCGCGGTACTGCGCGACGTTCGCGAACAGGTACGCCTGCGCCACTTCGGCCTTGCCGGCCGTCTTCATCTTCACGGTGTCGTCGATCGCCGCAAAGTAGTTCGCGGCGCTGTCCTTCGCCTGCGCGACGAGCCCCTGCTGTGCGCGGCCGACCGCCGAGCGCGCCTGCGCGTCGAGCGCCGCGCGCAATGCGGCCTCCTTCGTCTTCAGCTCGTCGGCCGCCTGCGCGACGGTGTTGGGGTCGGGCGCGTACACGAGCGTCATCGTCGCGATCTGGATGTTCTTCACGTCGGCGACGAGATCGGCCGACGCGAGCGCGCTCGGCACGATGCCCTGCGTGACCTGGCGAACCTCGGATGCGCTCTTGCGCGTCTGGTACACGGCATAGACGCCGATCGCGGACAACGCGACGAACGTCAGAACAACCAGCAACGTAATGCGATGACGAATGGTCATGTGAACTGCTCCCCGCCGCGATTCGATTTCACTCGCGCTCTGGTCTGTTGAAAGAATGTGAGCGCCGAATTATCGGGGAAGGTATATGACTGTCTGATGACGAAAAATCGATCGGTCATCGACGAAAATGCAATGATTTATTGCGATCAAAAACGCTAAAGATTCTTGATAGGCTGCCGTTAACCTCCGGCCTGCCTTTCCCGGCGAGGCGATCCGCGCCGCACGGCGCTTCAGGTATGGCGCGGTTCAATTACCGTTCGATAATCGGCAAAAAATCGATTCTTCGATTATCGGCAAACGTTTTCGCATTACCGAATGCCGATTATCGCGCGGTTCTTTTATGTACGGCACGTCGGTCGTTGAATGGGCGGCACGTCGTCACGCGCCCACGTCGCCGATGTGCGCGAGGCCACTCATGCCGGAAAAGAAACGGACTCGTTCCGCCGCGTGCGTTCACGCACGCGCCGCGACGCACTAGACTGTCGGCTTCGCCCTGTTCCGGAAGCTCACGATGACCGACGTCCTGCCGCTGACCACCGATCCCGAATCCGGCCTGCAATATCGGCTGCGCGCCGCAAGCGGCACGCGCCCGGCCGCGCGCCTGTTGCTGCTGCACGGCGTGGGCGGCAACGAGACGAACCTTCTGCACGTCGCCGACGCGATCGACCCGCGCATCGAGATCGCGTTCCTGCGCGCGCCGCTCGGCTTCGGTCCCGGCCAGCATGCATGGTTTCCGGTGCGCTTCGGGCCGAACGGCCCCGAGATCGATCCCGCGCGCGCGAACGCGAGCCGCCTGAAACTGATCGCGCTGCTGCACGCGTTCCGCGCGCAGGACGGCGCGGATGCCGCGCTGCCGACCGTGATCGCCGGCTTCAGCCAAGGCGGCATCATGAGCGCGAGCGTCGCGCTCACGTCGCCGGCCGACGTCGTCGGCTTCGCGGTGCTCTGCGGACGCATCCTGCCCGAGATCGATCCGCTGATCGCACCGCGCGACGCACTGCGTTCGCTGCACGCGTTGATCCTGCACGGCGACGCGGACGACAAGCTGCCCGTCACGTGGGCCGAAACGGCCGATGCGAAACTGACCGCGTTGGGCGTCGCGCACGACATGCGACGCTATGCGGCCGGACACGAACTGACGGCCGACATGGTGCGCGACTTCGGTCGGTGGGTCGGCGAGCGCGTCGGCTTGAGCTAAGTTCGTCGCCGCTCGGTCCGTGCGCGTCGTGTCGATGTGGCGTCGCGCGATGCTGCGCGCATGCGATTGCGTGCGGCACGCTACGCGTCAGGATCGACGTTCACGGAACGCCGCGCCTGCTTCGGCACGCCGCCCTGCAACATCCTTAACGTTAGCCGCGACGATCGCGGCGGAACAGCACGCGTCGCTCACCACGGCAGCGAATATGTCTTCACGTTCGTGAAGCTCTTCATCGCCTCCTGCACGCCCTCCTTGTAGCCGAGCCCCGAATCCTTCACGCCGCCGAACGGCGTCAGTTCGAGCCGGTAGCCCGGCACCTCGCGCACGTTCACGCTGCCCACCTCGAGTTCGGTGATGAAACGCGTGATGTAGTCGAAGCGGTTCGTGCAGATCGACGACGACAACGCATAGTCGGTGCTGTTCGACATCCGGATCGCTTCGTCGATGTCGCGAAAGCGCATGATCGGCGACACGGGCCCGAACGTTTCGTACTTCACGAGCGGCATGTCGGGCGTTACGCGATCGACGACCGTCGGCGAATACAGCGCGCCGTCGCGTACATTGCCGACCAGCAGCCGCGCGCCGCGCGCGATCGCATCGTTCACGCGCGACTCGCAGAACATCGCGGCCGCTTCGTCGATCACCGTGCCCATGTCGTTCGACGGATCGGCCGGATTGCCGTACGACCACGCGCGCGTTTTCTCGACGACGAGCTCGGTGAAGCGATCGGCCACCGCCTCGTGCACGAGCATCCGCTTGATCGCGGTGCAGCGCTGCCCGGAGTTCTTGTACGAGCCCGACACCGCGAGCGTGCTCGCTTCGTCGAGATCGGCGTCTTCCATCACGATGATCGGATCGTTGCCCCCGAGCTCGAGCACGGCGCGCCGGTAGCCCATGCGCGATGCGATCGACTTGCCGATCGACACGCCGCCCGTGAACGTGATCAGGTCGATCGCCGGATTGGTCACGAGTTCGTCCGCGATCTCGTTCGGGTCGCCGGTGATCACCTGCAGCATCTGCGGCGGCAGGCCCGCTTCATAGAGGATGTCCGCGAAGAGATAACACGACAGCGGCACCTTCTCCGACGGCTTCACGACGATCCGGTTGTTCGTCGCGATCGACGGCACGACCTTGTGCGCGACCTGGTTCATCGGATGGTTGAACGGCGTGATCGCCGAGATCGCGCCGAGCAGCGGCTCGCGCTGCGTGTACACGCGGCGCTTCTTGCCGTGCGGCGTCAGATCGCACGAGAAGATCTGCCCGTCGTCTTTCAGTACTTCGCCGGCGCCGAACGTCAGCACGTCGGCCACGCGCCCCGCTTCGTAGGTCGAATCCTTGATGCACAAGCCCGCTTCCGCGGTGATCAGCGCGGCGATTTCGGCCGTGCGCGCGCGCACGATGTCGGCTGCGCGACGCAGGATCGCCGCGCGTTCGTGGCGCGTGAGCGTCGGTCGATACGCGCGCGCCACCGCGAACGCGCGCCGCACGTCGTCGAGTGTCGCCTTCGGCACCGTGCCGACGAGCGTGCCGTCGTAGGGGTGGCGCACGTCGATCGTCGCGTCGCGCCACACGCGTTGCCCGTCGATCCGCAACGCTTCGTGCCGTGCGTCCGAGACGGGAATCGACTTCAGCACCGTGCTCATGGGGTCTCCCTTTTTCTGTCCTTGTTCGTCAGTCGACGACGACGAGCCCTTCGTGCGCGAGGCAGCGGCACAGCGTCGTCCATGCCGGCGAGTCGGGCCGGGCGTGCGTGTGTGCATCGATACGAATCGGCTCGCCCAGCACGCGCGACACATGCGCGAGCAGCGTATGCGCGATGCCGCTGCGCCGGTACGCGGGCTCGACATAGAGCCGCACGAGCAGCGGCGCACGTGCACTGTCGTCGACGCTCAGCTCGCCGACCGCTTCGTCGTCGCGATACGCGACCGCCACCGCCTGCGCATCGTCGAAGACGATGCGAATCACGCGCGCGCAACGATCCCTGAACACGACGACGTGCATCACGCTCCCTCCGCTCCCACTCCCGCTCTCGCGACGCACGCGTGCGTCGTCCCGCGCCTGCGTACCGGGGAGTTTTCCGGATCGTGCAGCGGCGGCGAGTTCAGTATCGTCTTGCCACGTCGGTGCGCAGTAGTACCAGACGCCGCCTTTCATTGAGTCCACATCCGCGTCGCGGCGCGCGTATGCTCGCGATACCGCGCGATGCGCCGCGGTGTCCGCCACGTTCGAAGGAGAAAGCATGTCGAGCCGTACCCCGACCGCGTTATGGGCGCAGCAGTTCCGGCGGTCGTCGACGTCGAGGACGAGCCTGCAGGACCAGATCCGGCGCATGCTCGTCGCCGCGATCCTCGACGGTCAGCTGCCGCCGGACGCCGCGCTGCCGTCGAGCCGCGAACTGGCCGACCAGCTCGGCGTCGCGCGCAACACGGTCGTGCTCGCGTACCAGATGCTCGTCGAAGAGGGGTACCTGATCTCGCGCGAGCGCAGCGGTCATTTCGTGAATCCGAAGATGCTCGAAGGGCTGCCGGGCTTCACGCCGACGCCGCCCGACGCGAAGCCGGACAGCGACGACGATGCGGGCCGCCCTGCGTGGCACGAGCGGATCGCGCATCCACCGTCGAGGCAGCGCAACATCGTGAAGCCCGCGAACTGGCAGCACTACGAATTCCCGTTCATCTACGGGCAGTTCGACCAGTCGCTGTTTCCGACCAACGACTGGCGCGAATGCTGCCTGAAGGCGCTGTCGGTGATGGAGATCCGCAACTGGGCACCGGACCTGATCGAACGCGACGACGAATCGCTGATCCAGCAGATCCGCACACGCGTGCTGCCGCGGCGCGGCGTGTTCGCGATGCCGGACGAGATCGTCGTGACGAACGGCTGCCAGCAAGCGCTGTACCTGATCGCGGACCTACTGTGCGGCAAGCACACGACGGTCGGCTTCGAGAATCCCGGCTATCCGGACGCGCGCAACATCTTCGAGAACCGCAACGCGCGGCTGCTGCCGCTGCCCGTCGACGGCAACGGCATCGCGCCCGACGAGCAGGACGCGGCGCTCGCGCGCTGCGACTACGTGTACGTGACGCCGAGCCATCAGTGCCCGACCACCGCGACGATGCCGGTCGAACGCCGCCGCGCGCTGCTCGAACGTGCGCGGCAGCACGACTTCGTGATCATCGAGGACGACTACGAGAGCGAGAACACGTTCTCGGGCACGCCGCATCCGGCGCTGAAGAGCCTCGACACCGCCGATCGCGTGATCTACGTCGGCAGCCTGTCGAAGACTTTCGCGCCGGGGCTGCGGCTCGGCTACGTGGTCGGTCCGCGCGCGCTGATCCGCGAGCTGCGCGCGTTGCGGCGGCTGATGGTGCGCCATCCGGTCGCGTATATCCAGCGCGCGTTCGCGACGTTTCTCGCGCTCGGCCATCACGATGCGCTGCTGCGCCGGCTCGCGCACGCGTACAGCGAGCGCTCGCAGGCGCTGATGGCCGCGCTCGACACGCATCTGCCGGACGCGCGCTACGTGCGCGTGACGGGCGGCGCGTCGTGCTGGGTCGAAGGCCCGCCGTGGCTCGATGCGGTGCGCCTCGCGGCCGACGCGCAGGCGGCCGGCATCCTGATCGAACCGGGCGACGTGTTCTTCATGAACGACGACGCCGATGCGCGCCGCTGTTTCCGGATGGGCTTCTCGGCGATTCCGCTGGAGCGGATCGATGCGGGGGTGCAGGCGCTCGCGCAGCGCGTGAACGGCCAGCGTCCGGCCCGATAAGGCGCGCATGATGCGCGCATGATCCGCGCCGCACGCACGCCGGCGCCGCGCGTGTACGCTGGCCCAAGCGAAACCCCCGAACTGGCGCTACCGTCAAAAACCGCCGCTCACTAACGTGTCGATACCGCGTGCCGCATGCGTGCCAGCGCAGCGCGGTCGCCCATCACTCGACAGGAGACACGTTATGGCAGATACGCTCACCGCCCCCGCCGCCGTCACGGCCGCCACGCTCGCGGCCTTTTCCGACGCGTTCAACCGACACGACGCAAATGCGCTGATGGGCTTCATGACCGAGGACTGCGTGTTCGACGCCGCCGGCGGCCCGGACGTGCACGGCACGCGCTTCGTCGGCCGCGACGCCGTGCGCGCCGCGTTCGAAGCGGTGTTCAAGACCTTCCCCGACGCGCACTGGGGCCGCGGCCGCCACTACGTGACCGGCAATCGCGGCGTGTCCGAATGGGTATTCACCGGCACGCACGCGGAAGGCTGGCGCATCGAGGCCGAAGGCTGCGACCTGTTCGAATTCCGCGACGGCCTCATCGCGGTCAAACGCGCGTTCCGCAAGGAGCGCCCGAAGCAGCCGGCGTGATCCGCGAATTTGAAACGAATCATTTCATTTCATTCCATATTCCTGAGCCGACAGCGGAATCGCTTGACCCGGCATCGCCTGAAACTAGTATCCGGAACATGATGTTCCGTTAATTGAACAATCTCGGAGACACCCCATGAGCGAACACACCTCTTCCCAGCGCGCGTCGTCCAGCGGCCCGCAGGACATGACGCCGTCCGAAGCCTTCGTCGAGACCCTGGCCGCGAATGGCGTGACCGACATGTTCGGCATCATGGGCTCCGCGTTCATGGACGCGATGGACATCTTCGCGCCGGCCGGCATCCGCTTGATCCCGGTCGTGCACGAACAGGGCGCCGGCCACATGGCCGACGGCTATGCGCGCGTGTCGGGCCGCCACGGCGTCGTGATCGGCCAGAACGGCCCCGGCATCAGCAACTGCGTCACCGCCATCGCGGCCGCGTACTGGGCGCACAGCCCGGTCGTGATCGTCACGCCGGAAGCCGGCACGATGGGCATCGGCCTCGGCGGCTTCCAGGAAGCGAACCAGCTGCCGATGTTCCAGGAATTCACGAAGTACCAGGGTCACGTCACGCACCCGGCGCGCATGGCCGAATTCACGGCGCGCTGCTTCGACCGCGCGCAGGCCGAGATGGGGCCGACGCAGCTCAACATTCCGCGCGACTACTTCTACGGCAAGATCAAGGTCGAGATTCCGCAGCCGCGCAAGCTCGATCGCGGCCCCGGCGGCGAGCAAAGCCTGAACGATGCGGCGGAGCTGATCGCGCAGGCGAAATTCCCCGTGATCATCTCGGGCGGCGGCGTCGTGATGGCGGACGCGGTCGAGGAATGCAAGGCGCTCGCCGAACGGCTCGGCGCGCCGGTCGTCAACAGCTACCTGCACAACGACTCGTTCCCGGCGAATCATCCGCTCTGGTGCGGCCCGCTCGGCTACCAGGGCTCGAAGGCCGCGATGAAGCTGCTGTCGCGCGCGGACGTCGTGATCGCGCTCGGCTCGCGGCTCGGCCCGTTCGGCACGCTGCCGCAGCACGGGCTCGACTACTGGCCGAAGGACGCGAAGATCATCCAGATCGACGCCGATCACAAGATGCTCGGCCTCGTGAAGAAGATCTCGGTCGGCATCTGCGGCGACGCGAAGGCCGCGGCGGTCGCGCTCACGCAGCGTCTCGCTGGCCGCACGCTCGCATGCGATGCGACGCGCGGCGAACGCGCCGACCAGATCGCGACCGAGAAGGCCGCGTGGGAGAAGGAACTCGACGAATGGACGCACGAGCGCGACGCGTTCAGCCTCGACATGATCGAGGAGCAGAAGCACGAGAAGACCTTCAACGGCGGCCAGTATCTGCATCCGCGCCAGGTGCTGCGCGAGCTCGAGAAGGCAATGCCCGAGGACGTGATGGTGTCCACCGACATCGGCAACATCAACTCGGTCGCGAACAGCTATCTGCGCTTCAACAAGCCGCGCAGCTTCTTCGCGGCGATGAGCTGGGGCAACTGCGGCTACGCGTTCCCGACCATCATCGGCGCGAAGGTCGCCGCGCCGCACCGCCCGGCCGTCTCGTATGCGGGTGACGGCGCATGGGGCATGAGCCTGATGGAGACGATGACCTGCGTGCGTCACAACATTCCGGTCACGGCCGTCGTGTTCCACAACCGCCAGTGGGGCGCCGAGAAGAAGAACCAGGTCGACTTCTACAACCGTCGCTTCGTCGCGGGCGAGCTCGACAACCAGAGCTTCGCGGCGATCGCGCGTGCGATGGGCGCCGAAGGGATCGTCGTCGATCGTCTCGAGGACGTCGGCCCGGCCCTGAAGCGCGCGATCGACATGCAGATGAACGAGGGCAAGACGACGATCATCGAGATCATGTGCACCCGCGAACTCGGCGATCCGTTCCGCCGCGATGCGCTGTCGAAGCCGGTCCGCATCCTCGACAAGTACAAGGACTACGTGTAACGCCGCGTCGCCGACGCATGACGCCGGCCGTGCGCGACTCGCGCGGCCGGTCCCCGGCCGGATGCCGTGCCCCGTGCGGGCCGCCGCTTCCGGCCGTTTTTCCTTCTGCGAGTTTCCGATGAAAGCTCTCGACCGCATTCTCGAATCCGCGCGTCGCCGGCCGATGCGCATCGCGCTCAGCGAAGCCGACGATCCGCGCGTGCTCGCGGCCGCCGCACGCGCGACGCGCGACGGCATCGCGCACATCGTGCTCGTCGGCCCGCGCGCGGCGATCCACGCGGCCGCCGCACGCGACGGCGTGTCGCTCGACGGGATGACGCTCGTCGATCCGGCCGCCTCCGCGTCGCGCGACACGTATGCCGACACGCTCCATGCGCTGCGCAAGAACAAGGGCATGACGGCCGACGCCGCGCGCGACGCGGTGCTCGACCCCTTGTGTCACGCGAACCTGATGGTGCGGCTCGGCGACGCGGACGGCTCGGTCGCGGGCGCCGTGCACGCGACGGCCGACGTCGTGCGCGCGGCGATCCAGCTGATCGGCGTCGATCCGGCGTTCCGTCTCGTATCGAGCTTCTTCCTGATGATGCTCTGCGAACCGTTCCACACGATCAAGGGCGGACTGATCTTCTCCGATTGCGCGCTCGTCGTCGATCCGGATGCCGAGCAGCTCGCCGAAATCGCGATGGCCGCCGCCGATAGCGCGCAGGCGCTGCTCGGCGAGACGCCGCGCGTCGCGATGCTGTCGTTCTCGACGAGCGGCAGCGCGCATCACGCAGCCGTCGACAAGGTGACGGCCGCGACCGAGCGCGTGCGCGCGCAGCGGCCGACGCTCGCGATCGACGGCGACGTGCAGCTCGATGCGGCCATCGTCGCGGAAATCGCCGAGCGCAAGATCGTGCATTCGCAGGTCGGCGGGCACGCGAACGTGCTCGTGTTCCCGAGCCTCGAAGCCGGCAACATCGGCTACAAGCTCGCCGAGCGGATCGGCCGCGCGAAGGCGGTCGGCCCGCTGCTGCAGGGGCTGCGCCGGCCCGCGAACGACCTGTCGCGCGGCTGCAGCGCCGACGACGTCTATCACGTGATCGCCGCGACGACCGTGCAGGCGCAGGCCGCCGCGCAACGCGTCGCGGCGAGCGAGGCGGCACCCGCATGACCGCCGACAAACTGGCGATCCTGATCGCATTGATCGGCGCCGGCAGCTACTTCCAGACCGTCACGGGCTTCGGGCTCGGGATGATCGTGATGGGCGCGACGAGCGGCTTCGGCCTTGCGCCGCTCGCGACGGTCGCGACGCTGATGAGCATCGTGTCGCTCGCGAACGGCGCGACGGCGCTGCCCGGCCGCCTCCATCACATCGACTGGCGCGCGGTCGGCGCGGCGACGCTCGGCATCCTGCCGTCGGTCGTCGCGGGCGTGGTGCTGCTCGAATGCCTGAGCCGGTCGGCGGCCGACCTGCTGCAGCTGATCCTCGGTGCGGTCGTGCTGTACGGCGGCGTCAGCGCCGCGTTGCGGCCGGCGCCGCTCGACGTGCGCTCCGACAATCGCAGCTTCTTCATGAGCGGCGTGTTCGGCGGGCTGCTGAGCGGCCTGTTCGGCGTGTCGGGGCCACCGCTGATCTTCCAGTTCTATCGGCAGCCGCTGACGCTCGTGCAGATCCGCTGCGCGCTGATCGTGCTGTTTACGACGACCTCCGCGACGCGCGTGCTCTACACGTTGTGCGAAGGCCGGCTCGATCGCGACATCTGGCTGCTCGCGGCGCTAGCGACGCCGGTCGTGATGCTGACGACGGTCGCCGCGCGCCGCTATCCGCCGCCGCTGTCGCCCGTCGCGACACGCCGGCTCGCGTTCGGCGTGCTGGTGGCGATCGGCTGCGGGCTGATCGCGACCTCGCTGCCGCCGCTGCTGCATCGCGCGTAAGCGGCTGCATCGCGCCCTTCGCGCCCGGCGCGCCGCGAGGCTCGCGCGCTCATCGCCGTGCGCCGATCCAGCAGGCAATTTCGGCAAGCCGCTTCATGTCGGGCGCGGACGTCAGGTCGATCGCGAGCCGGTGGCGATAGTACGGACCGAGATCGAGACCGACGCCAAGCCCGAGCACTTCGACGCGGCCGGCCGCTTCCGCGCGTGCGACGACTTGCTTCAGATGATTGTCGAGATAGAACGGATCGTTCGCGAGCGCGGTCGCGCCGTCCATCGGGCTGCCGTCCGAGATCACCACGAGGATGCGGCGCGCCTCCGGTCGCGCGGCCAGTCGCGCGCACGCCCATTCGACCGCCTCGCCGTCGATCCCTTCGCGGAACAGGTCGGCCTTGAACAGCGCGGCGATGCCGGTGCGCGCGTGGCGCCAGCGCGTCGCCGCATCCTTGAACACCAGATGACACGCCTCGTTCAGGCGGCCCGGATGGCGCGGCTTGCCGCGCGCGAGCCATTCCTGCCGCACGCGGCCGCCGTTCCAGGCGCCGGTCGTGAAGCCGAGCACCTCGGTCGCGAGGCCTGCGGCATCGCCGGCGCGCACGAGCGTATCGACCGTCAGCGCGACCGCGTCGATCCACGTCTTCATCGACCCCGAACAATCGATCAGGAAGGTCAGCGCGCAGTCGGCGCGCGGCCGGACGCGCTCGAGCCGGAACAGCCGTCGCTCGGCCGGCGAACTGACCAGCTGCGCGAGCCGCCGGCCGTCGAGGCGGCCGTGCTCCTCGCCGAACGACCAGCCGTCCGTCTGCGGCACGACCAGCGCCGCACGCAGCATACGCGCGAGCCGCGGCACGTTGATCCGCTGCGCGGCGATCTGCGCGTCGAGCCGTTCGCGATACTCGCGCAGCAGCGCCGCGCGGATCTGCGCGGCCGGCTTCAGCTCGCGATCGTAGCGCGTCGTATAGGCGCGATAGACGCCGTCGCCACCGTGCAGCACGGCGCTGTCGCCCGTTTCGACGAGCGCCGGCAGGTCGACGCCCGTATCGTCGAAATCGACCCACAACGAGAACTGCGTGAGCGCGTCGTCGGGCTCGCGCGAGTCGTTCGGATCGGTGTCGACGACCGACGCGCGTGCGTCGCGGATCATCGCCGCGATCCGGCGCGCGAGCGCGAGCGCATGCACGGCGAATGCGCGCTGATCGTGCCGGCAGCGGCGCAGCGCGGCAAGCTGCGTGCCGATCTGCGGCACGATCGCCGCGCGCGACGCTTCGATCAGGTCTTCGGTTTCGTCGAGCACGGGCCAGCCGGACAGCCGCGACCATGCGATCTGCACGACCGTGTATACGAGGATGCCGACATGCGTGTCGGCCTGCCCCGACAGATGGAACGTGCGCGACCACGCTTCGAACCGGTGCCGCAGGTTCTGCACGACACCGCGCAGCGCCGGCGGCGCGAGCGATTCGCAGCGCAGCTGCTCGAGCATTTCGAACAGCACGCGCTCGACCGGATCGTCGCCGAGCCGCGCGCGATGCAAATCGGGATCCGAATGGAGGATGCGCAATGCAGCGCCGTCCGCGGCGCCACGCCACGACGCACGATCGTCGTCGGCCGCCTGCGCGCGCAGATGCGGTGCATGGATCGGCAGCGGCCGAAGCGCGCGGCATACGCGGCCCGCGCGGTAGTGCAGCGTCGCGTCGCGCGTCATCGCGCGCACGGCGGCCGCGCCGAGCGTCTCGTGCGCGAGCGCGCGCCGCGCCGCGTCGCGCTCGGCGCTCACCGCGCGGCTCCCGGCTCGCTACCGACCCGCGCCCCGATCGCGAGCTCGTCGCCGAAGCAGCGCTGGTAGTACTCGGCGACGATCGGCCGCTCCGCGTCGTCGCACTTGTTCAGGAACGTGAGGCGAAACGCAAGCGCCGGATCGCGGAAGATCTGGCAGTTCTCGGCCCAGTCGATCACGGTGCGCGGCGACATCAGCGTCGACACGTCGCCGGTCGCGAAACCGTTGCGTGTCAGTTCGGCGAGGCTGACCATCGATTCGAGCAGCGTGCGGCCCGCTTCGTCCGCGAGCGCCGGCACGCGCGCGCGCACGATGCCGATCTCCTCGTCGCGCGGCAGGTAGTCGAGCGTCGCGACCACGTTCCAGCGGTCCATCTGCGCATGATTGAGCATCTGCGTGCCGTGATACAGGCCGTTCAGATTGCCGAGCCCGACCGTGTTCGCGGTCGCGAAGAGCCGAAACGATGGATGCGGATGAATCACGCGATTCTGGTCGAGCAGCGTGAACTTGCCGTCGCGCTCGAGAATCCGCTGGATCACGAACATCACGTCGGGCCGCCCCGCGTCGTATTCGTCGAAGATGAGCGCGACCGGCCGCTGCAGCGCCCACGGCACGATGCCCTCCTGGAACTCGGTCACCTGCACGTCGTCGCGCACGACGATCGCGTCCTTGCCGACGAGGTCGAGCCGGCTGATATGGCCGTCGAGGTTCACGCGCACGCACGGCCAGTTCAGCCGTGCGGCGACCTGCTCGATATGCGTCGACTTGCCGGTGCCGTGCATGCCCTGCACGAGCACGCGCCGGTTGCGCGCGAAGCCGGCGAGAATCGCGAGCGTCACGTCGGGATTGAATCGATACGCGTCGTCGACGTCCGGCACGTGATCGTCGCGCACGCTGAACGCGGGCACCGTCAGGTCCGAATCGATGCCGAACCGCTCGCGGACCGACACCATGCAGTCCGGCTTGCTCGCTACCGCTTCCATTGCGTTGCGCTCCTCTGTCGTTGCGGGCCGGACGCGCGCCGATGCGATGCGCGTCGCCCCGTTTGCGGAACGATCCGTTCCGTTGCGTGAAATGCGGGCCGCTTCGCGCGGCACGCCGGCCCGCGCGGCGCGTGTGCGGGGCCGTTCGGTACAATGGCCGCAGTCCATTTTCCGGAACGATGCTGCCGATGCTTCCCGCCGATACGCCCACGCTGCGCGCGTTTGCGCTGCTCGAACACCTGGTCCAGGCGGGCGATGCCGTGTCGCTCGCCGATCTCGCGCGCGAGGTCGACATGCCGAAGGCGTCGCTGCACCGGATGCTCGCGTCGCTCGAAGCGGGCGGCCTCGTGATCCGCGAGCCGGGCCGCAGGAACGCCTACGCGGTCGGCCCGCGGCTCGCGCGGCTCGGGGCGCGCGTGATGCTCAATGCCGGCGCGCGGCGGCTGCGCCATGCGATCCTCGCGCGGCTCGTCGCCGATCTCGGCGAAACCTGCAACCTGACGATGCTGCACGACACCGACGTCGTCTATCTGGACCGCGTCGAGGCCGACTGGCCGCTGCGGCTCGACCTGAAGCCCGGCTCGCGCGTGCCCGCGCACTGCAGCGCGAGCGGCAAGCTGCTGCTCGCGCTGCTGCCGCGCGACGAGCGCAACGCGCTGCTGCGCGCGATGCCGTTGCCGCGCCATACGCCGAACACGATCGCCGATCCGGCGCTGCTCGAGGCCGAGCTCGACCGCATCGCGCATCGCGGGCTCGCGATCGACAACGAGGAGTTCGTCCCCGGCATCGTCTGCATCGCCGCGCCGATCGTCGATGCGCAAGGCGCGTGCGTCGCCGCCGTCGCCGTGCATGCGCCCGTGTCGCGCGCGCCGCTGTCGCGGCTGCTCGACAGCGCGCCGCGCGTGCAGGAGGCCGCGCGGGCGCTCGCCGAAACGTTCTAGCACCGCGCCGCGCATCATGATGCGCGCTGGTAGTAGATGTTCTGCGGATGGTGCGCATCCGCGAAAAAGAACCACCGCTCCGCGACGAGCCCCGCATACTGGATCACGAACGCCGCACCGAGTATCGCGGCCGCGAGCGCCGACGTCGGCGCAAGCGCGAGCGCGCCGGTCAGCACGAACGGCACTGCGAACGCGCCGAGCAGGAAGCCGGCCTTCACCGCACGCAGCGTGCCGGCGCCCTTGCCGTGGAAGAATTCGCGCGTATTGAACGCGCTGGCCGTGAACCCGCGCGACTTCTGTTCGACCTTCGCCTGCCGGATGCCGGTCGCGCTCTGCACGGTCGACTTCGGCCGCAGCCGCGCATTGCGCGCCAGCGACGCGAGCCGTGTCGCGCCGCCCGCGAGCGTCAGCGCGCAGGCGGCCGGCGCCAGCGCGGCGACGAGCGACGGTGCGAGCCACGCGGCGCATGCGGTCGCGAGCGTGCAACCCGACGCGCAGCCGAGCAGCACGAAGTTCACGAGCGTCAGCGGGCTCGCCCACTCCTGCAGGAAGCGCAGGCACGCATAGATCATCGCGGTGCAGACGAACAGCGCGACGCTCGCGAGCGCGGCCGCCGCGCCGATCGGCAGCGTGCCGCGCCAGCCGAGCGCATGCGCGGCGCCGTAGGCGAACGCGCACGCAAGAAACACCGGCAGCGCGATGCATTCGCGCGACAGCCACGACGTGCGCCACATCGCGATCGCGCGCCAGGCGCGCTCCGGATGGCCGAGATGGAAGAACGACGCGAACAGGCCGAGCGCGCCAAGCGCGACCGAGAGCGCGGCGCCCGTCACGTAGAACGCGTTGCCGACGTCGGCGCCCGTCGCGCGCGCGAGCGCCTCGACCGCGACGAGCGTGAGCAGCAGGCCCTGCGCCGCGCCGCACAGCGTAGTGAGAAAAACGACCGAAAAGGCTGGACGCATGATGGTCGGCTCCGTCGATGCAGTGAAGTAAGCGTATGAAGATCGCGCGCTCAGCGCGACGCGGCGAGCGCGACGAGGTCGATGTCGCCGCGCGCGGCGCGCGCCTCGAACGAGTCGTCCTCGCCCGCGCTCGACGCGCTGCCGCAGCTGCCGCCGCTGCCGCAGCCGCACGACGGCTGCGTCGCGACGCGCGGCAGGTAGTGGTTCGACGGCCGCGTGTCCCACTCCGGCATCAGCGTATAGCCGCCGCGCTCGCGTATCGCGCGCGACACGTCCGACTCGGGATCGTGCACGTCGCCGAACAGCCGCGCGGACGTCGGGCACGCGAGCACGCAGGCCGGCTTGCGATCGCGTTCGGGCAGCGCGGCGTTGTCGATGCGGTCCGCGCACAGCGTGCACTTCGTCATCTCCTTGCGCGCTTCGTCGAGCTCGCGCGCGCCGTACGGACACGCCCACGCGCAATACTTGCAGCCGATGCACTTGTCGTAGTCGACGAGCACGATCCCGTCCGACTTGCGCTTGTAGCTCGCGCCGGTCGGACACACGGGCACGCAGGGCGGATCCTCGCAATGCAGGCACGACTTCGGGAAGTGGATCGTGTCGGTCATCGGGAACACGCCGGCCTCGTACGTCTGTACGCGGTTGAAGAACGTGCCCGACGGATCGTCGTCGTACGGCCGCACGTCGGCGAGACTGCCGGCTTCGCCCGACGTGTTCCACTCCTTGCAGCTCGTCACGCAGGCATGGCAGCCGACGCACACGTTCAGGTCGATGACGAGAGCCATCTGGGTCATGATTGCGCTCCTTCGTTTAGCGGTCGTCCGACTGCGGGCCCGGCGACGCGGCACGCCGCAGCCGCGCGGCGAATGCGCCGGTGCCCGCGAAATACGCCTGCACGCGCTGCAGTACGCGCGTCGAGCCGGGCAGCGCCGGCATCGGCGCGAACTGCGGCAGCGTCGTCTGCGCATCGGCCTCGGCCGGATAGATGCGCACCTGCACGTCGTACCAGCCGGCCTGCCCCGTCACCGGATCGGAGTTCGAGATGCGCGCGCCGTCGCGTGCGGCGTCCGGCAATTCGTCGGTGATCACGTGATTCAGCAGAAAGCCGCGCTGCGATTCGCCGGCAGCGGGGCCGAGGTTCCAGGCGCCGGACGCCTTGCCGATCGCGTTCCAGGTCCACACGGTGCCGGGCTCGACGGCCTCGCTGTAGCGCGCGCGGCAGCGCACCTTGCCCCACGGCGATTCGACGTAGATCCACGCGCCGTCGTCGATCTGCTGCGCGGCGGCGGTCGCCGGATTCACGAACAGATGGTTCTCGCCGTGAATCTGCCGCAGCCACGCATTCTGCGAGTCCCACGAGTGATACATCGCCATCGGCCGCTGCGTGATCGCCGCGAGCGGATAGCGCTGCGTGTCGGTCAGGCCGCGCTCGAGCGACGGATACCAGAACGGCAGCGGATCGAAATAGCGCGCGATGCGCTCGCGCAGCGCGTCGGGCGGCTGGCGCCCCGACGTGCGGCCTTGCGCGGCGAGCCGGAATTTCTGCATCACGTCCGAGTAGAGCTGGATCACGATCGGCACGCCGAACTTGCGCATGCCGTTGTCGACGGCCCACTCCATGTACGGCCCGTTGCAGTTGCGCATGTATTGCAGCGACTCCGGCAGCCGGTAGTGATAGACGCAGTTGTTCTCCGCGTAGCGCTGCCACTGCTCGGGATTCGGCTCGCCGACGACGGCCTTCTCGCCGTTGCGTCCGCGCCAGCCGATCAGGAAGCCGGTGCCCGAGTCGGGCGCCGTCTGGAAGTTGACGACGAAGTCCGGATAGTCGCGGAACTTGCGCCGACCGTCGGGCGTCGTGAACGCCGGAAACTTCAGCCGGCTCGCGAGTTCGATCAGCACTTCCTGGAACGGCTTGCATTCGCCGGCCGGCGGCACGACCGGCACGCGCACCGAGTCGACCGGGCCGTCGAATTCGGAGATCGGACGATCGAGCACCGACATCACGTCGTGCCGTTCGAGATAGGTCGTGTCGGGCAGGATCAGGTCGGCGAACGCCGTCATCTCGGACGCGAACGCGTCGCAGACGACGAGAAACGGAATCCGGTATTCACCGTCGTCGCGCTTGTCGACCAGCATCTTGCGCACTTCCGTCGTGTTCATCGACGAATTCCACGCCATGTTGGCCATGAAGATCAGCAGCGTGTCGATCGGATAGGGGTCGCCGCGCCATGCGTTCGTGATGACCGAATGCATGAGCCCGTGCACCGCGAGCGGGTATTCCCACGAGAACGCCTTGTCGAGCCGCGCCGGCGAACCGTCCGGATGCACGAACAGGTCCTCCGGCCCGGCCGGCCAGCCGAGCGGGCCGGTCGCGAGCGGCGTGTTCGGCCGCACCTGCTCCGGATCGTTCGGCGGTTTCGCGGACGGCGGCACCGCGCGCGGATACGGCGCCTTGTGCCGGAAGCCGCCCGGCCGATCGATCGTGCCGAGCAGCGACATCAGCACCGCGAGCGCACGGATCGTCTGGAAGCCGTTCGAATGCGCGGCGAGCCCGCGCATCGCATGAAACGCGATCGGCACGCCCTTCACCGTCTCGTGCTGCTTGCCCCAGGAATCGGTCCAGCGCACCGGCAGCTCGATCGCGTGTTCGCGCGCGACGGTCTCCATCTCGCGCGCGAGGCGGCGGATCGTGTCGGCCGCGATGCCCGTGATGTCGGCCGCCCATTCGGGCGTGCAGTGCGCGACCTGCTCGCGCAGCAGCGTGAACGACGGGGCGACAGGCGTGCCGTCGTCGAGCGCGTAGCGGCCGTCGAGCGCGGGCACCGCGCCTTCGGTGTGATGCAGCACCGCGCGCTGCGTGTTCACGTCCCACCACATGCGGTTCTGCGGATACAGCGGATTGACTTCCGGCGCAGCGGGATCGCGCACGAACAGGCCGAACGTATCCGCGTCCTCGCGCAAGTCGACGAGTTCGCCGGCATTCGTGAAGCGCGCGACGAACTCCGTGTCGAACGCGTCGCGCGCGATCAACTCGTGCATCAGCGCCATGAACAGCGCGCCGTCGGTGCCCGGCCGGATCGGAATCCACTCGTCTGCGATCGCCGCATAACCGGTGCGCACCGGATTGATCGCGATGAAGCGGCCGCCCGCGCGCTTGAATTTTGCGAGCGCGATCTTCAGCGGGTTCGAATGATGATCCTCGGCCGTGCCGATCATGAAGAACAGCTTCGCGCGATCGAGATCGGGGCCGCCGAATTCCCAGAACGAGCCGCCGATCGTGTAGATCATCCCGGCCGCCATGTTCGCCGAACAGAAGCCGCCGTGCGCCGCGTAGTTCGGCGTGCCGAACTGCTTCGCGAACAGCCCGGTGAGCGCCTGCATCTGATCGCGGCCGGTAAACAGCGCGAAGCGCTTCGGATCGGTCGCGCGCAGATGCGCGAGGCGCTTTTCGAGCACGTCGAACGCGACCTCCCACGACACCGGCTCGAACTGCGCCTCGCCGCGCTCCGCGCCCGGCTTGCGCATCAGCGGTTGCGTGAGCCGCGCGGGCGAATACTGCTTCATGATCCCCGACGAGCCCTTCGCGCAGATCACGCCCTGGTTCAGCGGATGCGCGGGGTTGCCGTCGATGTAGCGGACTTCGCCGTCGCGCAGATGCACGCGGATGCCGCAGCGGCATGCGCACATGTAGCACGTCGTCGTCCGGATTTCGGCCCGCTCGTCGCGGGCGCGCGCACGCTGCTCCATCGTCTGTCCTCGTTCGCGGATCGCGGTGCCCGGCGGGCACGCGTGTATCGGTCCGTCTATCGTAGGCGCGGGCGCCGCCCGCAAAAAGTCGCATCCTCCGATCGAAGCTATCGGCCGGCGCGATAGTTGTTTGCGCATCGATACGCGCCGCACCCATGCAAAGGCCCGGCGGGAACGCCGGGCCTTCGGCGCTGCGTACGGCCGTGCCTCAGCGCGGCGGATACGCGATCAGGTCGCTTTCATCGAGATGCTCGCGGCGGCCGCGGCGCGTGAGCGCATAGGCGACGAGCAGCACCGCGAGGCTCGCGACGCCCAGCCACAGCGGCTTGCGCTGATCGGGAATGAAGGCCATCGCGACGAGGATGCTGATCATCCCGGCGATCGCGACCCACGTCAGGTACGGATACGCCCACATCTTCACGCGCAGCTTCGCGGCGGCGGCCGCATCGAGGCGCTTGCGCAGGCGCAGCTGCGAGAACGCGATCAGCACGTAGACGAAGATCGCGACGGTGCCGTACGAGTTGACGAGGAACGCGAACACGGTATCGGGCGACACGTAGGACATCACGACCGACACGTAGCCGAACACCGTGCCGAGCAGGATCGCGCGCACCGGCACACCGCGCTTGCTGACCTTCGCGAGCGCGGCCGGCGCGTCGCCGTGGCGCGTCAGCGCGAACAGCATCCGCGACGCCGCGTACAGCCCCGAGTTCAGCGCGGACAGCACGGCCGTCAGCACAATCGCGTTCATCACGTTCGCTGCGGCCGGCAGCCCCATCACTTCGAGCGCACTGACGTACGGCGTCGACATCTGCGGCGAATTCCACGGCACCAGCGCGACGACGAGCGCGACCGAGCCGACGTAGAACACCAGTACGCGCGTGATCACCGAGTTGGTTGCCTTCGCAACGGCCTTGGCCGGCTCGCGCGCCTCGGCCGCCGCGATCGTGACGATCTCGGCGCCGAAATAGAAACCGGTCGCCGCAACGGCCCCGCTCATCACCGGCCCGATGCCGAGCGGCATGAAGCCGCCGTGACCGAGCAGCGTCGGCAGCACCGCCGTGGTGTGCATCGACGACGGCCACAGACCGAGCACGTAGAGGCCGCCGAGGAACAGGAACACGATGATCGCGCCGACCTTGATCGACGAGAACCAGAACTCGAATTCGCCGTAGCTGCCGACCGAGATCAGGTTCGTCAGCGTCAGCACGACCAGCAGCGCGAGACTGATGATCCATGCGGGCACGTCGGGTAGCCAGAACTGGATCAGCTTCGCGCCCGCGACCGCTTCGAGCGCGACCACGATCACCCAGAAATACCAGTACATCCAGCCGGTCAGGAAGCCCGCCATCCTGCCGGGCCCGCGCCAGGTGCCGAACGCGAGCCGCGCATATTCATAGAACGAACCGACGGCCGGCATCGCGCAGGCCATCTCGCCGAGCATGCGCATCACGAGCACGACGAGCCCGCCCGTGATCAGGAACGACAGGATCGCTGCCGGCCCGGTCTGCTGAATCACCACGCCGCTGCCGACGAACAGCCCGGCACCGATCACGCCGCCAAGCGCGATCATCGTCATGTGGCGCTGCTTGAGGCCACATTTCAGGTCACTCTGATTCGAGGGTTGCATGTCTTCTCCATATCCTGGTTGTCCGGCGCCGCTCGCGCGATACGGGATGCATCGCACGCGCGCCGCCGTCGACGGGCGAGCGAGGTCCTGCGACCCCGGCCGCACGGATCGGTCTTGCTGTTGTTATTCGGTCGAGGGTTATTCGATCGCGCGGGCCCGCGGTGTCCGCGGTGCACCGCGCGCGGTCGCGCTCAGGGCTTCTCGTCGCGCCTGAAGTACGACACGTAGAGCATGCGTTGCCCGATGCGCCGGAACGGCGCGAACGGATGACCGGGCAGCGGCGAGGTAAAAATCGGCAGCGTCTGACGCTCGCCCTTGCCGGCGATCCGCTCGGCGAGCCGCCGGCCGGCCTGCTGCGAGTACGACACGCCGTTGCCGCCGTAGCCGAGCGCGTAGAACACCGACTGATGCGGATCGGGCTGGCAGACGCGCGGCATCATGTCGTGACTGACGTCGACCCAGCCCCACCACGAGTAGTCGATCTGTACGCCGCGCAGCGCGGGAAACTTGCGCGCCATGCCTTCCTTGAGCAGGTCGAGGTGACGCGGATTCGGCGCATCGCTGCCGGTGATCGCGCTGCGGCTGCCGATCTGCAGCCGGCGATCGGGCAGAAAACGGTAGTAGAAGCGCAGCGTGCGCGTGTCGGTCAGCACCTGCGTCGTGCGGAAATTGCATGCTTCGATCTCCGCGTCCGTCAGCGGACGCGTGACCATCGAATTGGACAGGATCGGCATCACCTTGCTGCGCAGCGACGGATGGAGCGTCTGCGCCGTATACGCGCCGGTCGCGATGCCGACCGCGCGCGCACGCACGACACCGCCCGGCGTACGCAGATGATGCACGCCGCCGATTGTCTCGAAGCCGAGCACGGGGCTGCTCGTATAGACCTTCGCGCCCGCTTCGCGCGCGAGGCGCAGATAGCCGAACGCGAGCTTCAGCGCATGAATGCCGATCCCTTCGGGCTCGTGCAGCGCGCCGGCCGCTTCGTGATCGTTGAGGAATTCGCGGCGGAACGTCTCCGCGCTCAGCAGTTCGGACGGATAGCCGAACACGTCCTTCCATACCTTCGCCTCGGCCGCGAGCTTCGCCATGATGCGCGGACGATGCGCGATCAGGAAGTGGCCGCCGGGCTGCGGATCGCAGTCGATTTCGGCGACGAGCGACTTGAAGTGCTCGAAGCCTTCGAGGATCTCGTCGTGCATCTTCAGCGCGACGTCCTTGCCCCAGCGCTCGATCCACTGCGAGCGCGACAGGCGGCCCGACGCGTTCTGCCCCTGCCCGCCGTTGCGGCTGCTGCAGCCCCAGCTCGTGCGGTTCGCTTCGAGCACGACCGCCTTGATACCGTGGTCGCGGGCGAGGCACAGCGCGGTCGCGAGGCCCGTGTAGCCGGCGCCGATGATCGCGACGTCGACGTCCATGTCGCGCGTGACGGGGCCGTCGTCGGGCGGCGGGCTGCCGGCCGTCGCGACCCAGTAGGTCGGCGCGTACTGCTTGCCGCAGCCGGGGCCGGGCGACACGAGCGGATCGTAGGTCGGATCGTAGCGCGTGTCGTGCTGGCGTCCGGCCGCAAAGCCGCTCGCGGTGCGTTCGATGGTCGACATGGTCAGTCCTCCGACACGGTGGCGGCCGCGACGCCGCACGGCGCGCCGACGGCGATTCGACTGACGGTTGCGGGGCGCGCATCCGCCGCACGGGCGCATGCTGCCGACTGCCTGTTGGTCATGCCTGTCTCCTGATCGTTCTCTTCGGGTCGATCCAGCGCAGATGCTTCAATGCGGCGATCTGTCGAGGAAAGTGTAGGCAGGCCGTTTTTTCGCAGGTAGGGCCAGTCGGGCGGATTCGCTTGGACCAGCGCGCGGCCCCTGCCGGCGCGGCGAGCGCGGCGCGACGCAGCCGCTGCCTGCGCACGCGCGGCCGCGCACGGCGATCGCGCAGATGCGTCCGCACACGGCCTGCGGCATGCGCCGCGGCAATGCCGCGCCCCGCCGGCCGCAGGCGCGCGGCGATCAGGTCGCGCGCACCGCGACGCCGGCCACACCGCCGCTTTTCTCGATCGCGCGCGCGGACACGATCGACAGCAGTGCGGAGAGCATCACGTAAACCCCGACGAGCCACGGCTCGCCGCCGTTCGCACGCAGCAGCGCGGTCGCGACGATCGGCGTGATGCCGCTCGCGAAGATGCCCGACACCTGATAGACGAACGAAATGCCCGTATAGCGGACGTTCGCGTCGAACAGCTCCGCAAACAGCGCGGCCTCGGGCCCGTACGCCATCGCATAGAAAATCCCGAACGGAATCACGAGCGCGAGCCACACCGCGAGCAGGTTCGTCGAATGCGCGTGCAGCAGCCAGAACGCCGGCAGCACCGACAGCCCGCAAAGCGTCGCGCCCCAGCGGTACACGCTCGCTCGGCCGAGCCGGTCGGACAGGCTGCCGAACACGGGAATGAACGCGCACATCACGACCGCCGCGCTCATCACGCCGAGCAGCGCGTCGCCGCGCGAGATCGACAGATTGCGCGTCATGTAGCCGATCGAGAACACCGCGAACACGTTGAAGAACACGCCGTCGATGTAGCGCGCGCCCATGCCGAGCAGGATCGCGCGACGGTAGCTGCCGAGCAGCTCGACGACCGGCAGCTTCGTGTCGCGCCGCTGCCGTTTCAGTGCGACGAACTCGGGCGTATCGGCCACGCGCGTGCGGATGTAGAAGCCGACCGCGACGAGCAGCAGCGATGCCGCGAACGCGATGCGCCAGCCCCACGACAGGAATGCGGCGTCCGGCAGCACGCGCGACAGCGCGGCGACGACGCCGGCCGCGAGACACAGCCCGATCGCGAGCCCGATCTGCGGCAGGCTCGCATAGAGCCCGCGCCGATGCGGCGGCGCGTATTCGTACGCCATCAGCACCGCGCCGCCCCACTCGCCGCCGAGGCCGATCCCCTGCAGCACGCGCAGCGTCAAGAGCAGCGCGGGCGCCCACATGCCGATCTGCGCATAGGTGGGCAGGAACGCGACGCCGGCCGTCGACACGCCCATGATCAGCATCGTCAGAATCAGCGCGGACTTGCGGCCGACGCGGTCGCCGAGATGACCGAACAAGAGGCCGCCGAGCGGCCGCGTGATGAAGCCGACCGCGAACGTCGCATACGCGAGCATCGTCGACACGAACGCATCGTCGGCCGGGAAATACTGCTTGTCGAACACGATGCCGGCGACGACGCCGTACAGGAAAAAGTCGTACCACTCGACCGTCGCGCCGATCACGCTGGCCGCGGCCACGCGGCGGACGACCCGGGAATCGATTGCCATGCGAGCTCCTTCAGGGTGGATGCGCCGCGACCTGCCCCGACGCCGTACCGGCGGGGCATCCGATGAGCGCGCGGCGGCCGTCCGGGCGCAGGAGCACGGGCCGCGCGGGCGATTCGGCGTGTCGCGCTAGGCGGCGGCTTCGACGGCCGGCGCGACGCTGCGGCCACGGTCGGCCTCGCGTGCGTCCTCGAGGATCATGTCGGACGCTTTTTCCGCGACCATCACGATCGGCACGTTGGTGTTGCCCGACACGAGCGTCGGCATGATCGAGCAGTCCACCACGCGCAGCCCGCGCGTGCCGTAGACGCGCAGCCGCTCGTCGACGACCGCGAGCGGATCGCTCGCGACGCCCATCTTCGCGGTGCCGGACGGATGAAAGATCGTCTGCCCGTATTCGCGGCAGAACTCGAGCAGTTCGTCGTCGGTCTGCGCATCGGCGCCGGGCCGCACCTCGCGCTTCATCAGCGACGCCATCGGCTCCGTCGCCGCGACGCGCCGTGCGAAGCGCACGCCGGCCACCGTCGTGCGGCGGTCGAGTTCGGTGTCGAGATAGTTCGGCTGGATCGACGGCGCATCGCGCGCATCGTCGGTGCGGATGCGCACGGTGCCGCGCGATTCGGGCCGCAGCTGGCACACGGAATACGTGCAGCCGGGAAACGGATGCACGCTGCCGCCCGCCGAATCGGCGGACAGCGTCGAGAAATGAAACTGAATGTCGGGCGTCGCCGATTCGGGCAGCGCGCGACAGAACATGCCGCCCTGATTGATGCCGACTGCGAGCGGGCCGCCGCGCATCAGCGCCCATTGCAGCCCCATCTTCGCGCGGCCGAACCACGAATGCAGCGCGTCGTTCGTCGTGATCGGCTTCGTGACCTCGTAGATCAGACGAATCTGCAGATGATCCTGCAGGTTCTCGCCGACGCCCGCGCGATCGGCGACGATCGGAATCCCGAGCCGGTTCAGCAGCGCGGCGGGCCCGACGCCCGACACCTGCAGCAGTTGCGGCGACTGCAGCGCGCCGGCCGCGAGCACGACCTCGCGCCGCGCGTGCACGTCGTGCGTCTCGCCGTGGCGCACGTAGCGCACGCCGCGTGCCTGCGTGCCGTCGAACAGCACCTTCAGCGCCTGCGCATCGGTTTCGACGTGCAGGTTCGGCCGCCCGCGCGCGGGCTTCAGATACGCGACCGCCGTCGAGCAGCGCAGCCCGTTGCGTGTCGTCAGCTGGTAGTAGCCGACGCCTTCCTGATCGCCGGTATTGAAGTCGTCGACGCTGCGCACGCCGAGCCGGTTCGACGCGGCAATGAATGCGTCGACGAGTTCGTGACGCTGGCGGATCGTCGACGCCCACAGCGGGCCGCCGATGCCGCGCGTCGGCCCTTCGCCGAGCGTGTTGTGCTCGAGCCGCCGAAAGTACGGCAGGCAGTCGCGCCAGCTCCAGCCGCGATTGCCGAGCGCGGCCCAATGGTCGTAGTCCTGCTGCTGGCCGCGCACGTAGATCAGCCCGTTGATCGAACTGCAGCCGCCGAGCGTGCGCCCGCGCGGCCAGTACAGCCGCCGGTTGTGCATGTTCGGATCGGGATCGGTATGAAAGCCCCAGTTGTAGACGGGGTGGAACATCGTCTTGCCGTAACCGATCGGCACGTGGATCCACATGTAGTTGTCCGCGGGGCCCGCTTCCAGCAGGCAGACCGTATGGCGGCCGCCCTCGGACAAGCGATGGGCGAGGACGCAACCGGCCGATCCCGCGCCGACCACGACATAGTCGAAGCTGCGTGTCATTCCGTGTCTCCGTTCCGATATGAAAAATTCGGTATGTTTTGTCCAAATTTATTGAGCGCACGGAACACGTTCAAGCCGATTTATTGTCCACGCGGGGAATGTGGTACAAAAACCGTTCAATTCGTTTCATTTCTCACGCAGCACAGACGCGGGACGCACGACGATCCCGACGGAGGAGACAGATGCGCGATACGGCCCCCGCGCCGCCCGATGCGGCCCCAGACGACGCGCGCGTGCTGCGCGCGCTCGCCGTCCTCGAAGCGCTCGCGTCGGGCGGTCAGCCCTATACGCTGTCGCAGCTCGCCGCGCGCCTGCACATTCCGAAGGCGACGCTGCTGCGGCTGATCGAATCGCTCGAAACGCGCGGCTACGTGATCCACATGCCCGACTCGCGCGGCCACGATCGCGGCATCGCGCTCGGTCCGCGCGCCGCGCAATTCGCGCTCGCGGCGCTGTCGAACAACACGTTCACGCGCGGCTGCCGATCGGTGCTGCGTTCGCTTGTCGACGTGCTCGGCGAGACCTGCAACCTGACCGCCCTCGACGGCGACACCGTGCTGTATGTCGAACGCGTCGAAACGACCGAACCGCTGCGGCTCGAAATGCGGCCCGGCATGCGCGTGCCGCTGCATTGCACGGCGAGCGGCAAGCTGTTTCTGTCGCAGATGAACGCGCTGGAGCGCAACGCGATGCTCGCGCGGCTCACGCTGAAGAAGATGACCTACCGGACGCTGACCGATACGCAACTGCTCGCGGCCGAGCTCGACCGGCTGTCGGTGCGCGGCGTCGGCATCGACAACGAGGAATTCGTGCGCGGGATGGTGGCGGTCGCGGTGCCCGTGAAGGATGCGGCGAGCGGACGCGTGCTCGCGGCGCTCGCCGTGCATGCGCCGACTGCGCGCGCGACGCTCGCCGATCTGCTCGAGACCGTGCCGAAGCTGAAGGATGCGGCGAGCCGGCTCGCGCCGCTGCTGCATGCGTCCGACGCGGCGCAGCCCGCGTGAGCAGGACACGGCCGCGCATGGCACGCGCCGCGCAGCCGCGATCAAGACACACGCATCGCGCCGCGATGACCGGCCGATCGCGCGGCCGCGAATGAGGCTTACGCTTCGATCGCGAGCAGCGCGAACGTCGCGAGCCAGTGCTCGCCCATGTAGTCGCCCGCGACATGCGCGAGCGCACTCGCGAGATGGCGCTCGGCTGCGTCGAGCAGCTTCGTGCGGCGCGCGTCGCCTTCCGGCAGCGCACGCGCGAGCGAGCGCTGGCACCACGCGCGGCTCAGGTTCAAGCCATCGAGATGCGCAATCTTGCCGTCGCTGCGGTCGCTGACGGTCGCGGGCTCGAATAGCGTCGCCGGTTCGCCGCGCGCGAGGTCCGGCAGGAAGCGCGCGAACCAGCCGTCGAAGGCGTCGGCCGGCAGCACGCGCCGCATCAGCTCGGCTTCCATCAGCGCAGGCGACAGGAACTCGTCGCCCGACGGCTCCCACGCCTGGCACGCGACGTCGTTCAGGTGCCAGCGTTGCGCGGTATCGACGATCAGCGCGGCAAGTCCGTCGCGCTGCGTGTCGCGCGCGAAGTCGAGCGCGAGCGACAGCGCGAACGCGGTGTTGAAGTGCGTGCCGACGCGCAGCGGATAGGTCGCCTTCGGCAGGAACGCTTCGAAGCGCGAGACGAACAGCTCGGCGAGCGGCGCCATCGTCTTCTCCCAGCGCGCGGCCTGCGGCACCGTGCCCTGTCGCGCGAGCCGCTCGAGCTGGCCGCACAGCGCGAGCAGCCAGGCCCAGCCGTACGGCCGCTCGAAGCCGCCGTTGTGCGGCAGCGCGAGATAGGCGCGCTCGCCGGCGACGTTCGCATCGGTGAAATGCGCATCGACGACGTCGACGATGCGCGCGGCTTCCGGCAGCGCCGGATGGCGTTCGAGCACGCGCAGCACGAGCCAGTAGCCGTGCACGCACGAATGCCAGTCGTAGCTGCCGTAGAAGATCGGATGCAGTGCGCGCGGCGACTGCACGTCCTGCGGGCCCGCGAGCGCATGCGTGAGCTTGTTCGGATATTCGCGCGTAAGGTGCGCGAGCGCGAGCGAGGCGAATTTCGACGCGAGGTCGGGCGTGAGGCGGTCGGTCATGAGGATCTCGTCGGTGGGTCAGAAACGAAACACGAACGCATACATCAATAGCGTGTTCACGGCGAGCAGCAGCACGGCGGTCGGCCATTGCGCCTTGATCACGCCGTTCTTGTCCTTCAGTTCGAGCAGCGCGGCCGGCACGATGTTGAAGTTCGCGGCCATCGGCGTCATCAGCGTACCGCAGAAGCCGCTCAGCATCCCGATCGCGCCGAGGATCGCCGGATTGCCGTGGAACTGATGGACGATCAGCGGCAGCCCGATGCCGGCCGTCATCACCGGAAACGCGGCGAAACCGTTGCCCATGATCATCGTGAACAGCGCCATGCCGACCGTATACGCGGCGACCACCGCGAACGGCGAATCGATCGGCACCCAGTCCTTCACGAGCCCCGACACGACGCCGCCGACGCCCGCGACCGCGAACAACGCGCCGAGCGCCGCGAGCATCTGCGGCAGGATCGCGGCCCAGCCGACCGCGTTCATCGTGTGATGCGCGTCGCGCAGCGCGTGCACCGGCGAGTCGCGCAGCATCGCGAGCGCGACGACGAACGCGACGACGGTGCCGAGCACGAGCGAGATCAGCGTCACGCTCTTCGCGTCGACGAACGGCACGTGCTTCAGCGCGAACGTGCCGATCAGCGTGACGGCCGGAATCAGCAGCGCGGGCACGAACAGCCGGTTGCCGAAGCGCAGCGCGCCCGCTTCGCGCCGCCTCGACGCCGCTTCGCCGGCCGCGTCGCACTGGCCGCGGCCGAGCTTGCCGGAGCCCGCGATCAGCGCGAGCGCGATCGCGAGGCAGCCGGTCACGAAATGCGGCAGCTTCGCACCGAACAGGAACGTGACCGCGTAGATCGCCCAGAATGCGAAGTTGAAGACGCGGCGCGCGTTCGTGCGATCGGCGAGATTGAAGCAGGCGAATGCCGCGAACATCAGCCCCGCGAGCGTGTACAGCGATTCGAGGCCGATCATCGCGCGCCCTCCCGCCCGAACGCTGCCAGCCCGCGCGAGAGCCGCCGATCGAGCAGCGCGAGCCGCGTGCAATGGATCAGCAACGCCGCGATCGCGGTCGGAATCGCCCAGACCGACAGCTGCAGCGGCTCGATCGCGATGCCGTTCTGCTCGAGAAAGCCCTTGATCAGCAGGATCGACTGGATCGCGATGAAGATGTCTTCGCCGAAGAACACCGCGACGTTGTCGGCGGCCGACGCATGCGCGCGGATCTGCTGGCGCACCGACTCCGGCAGGTCGCCGTGGCGGCTGACCGCCGCCGCCTCGGCCATCGGCGCGATCAGCGGCCGCACCATCTGCGCGTGCCCGCCGAGCGACGTGAGGCCGAGCGCGGCCGTCGCCTGGCGCAGCACGAAGTACAACATCAGCACGCGGCCCGTCGTGGCCGCATGCACGCGCGAGATCATCCGCTTCGCCTGCTCCTTCAGCCCGTTGCGCTCGAGCAGCGCGATGACCGGCAGCGTCAGCCAGATGAGCCCCATGTAGCGATTGTCGGTGAACGCCTTGCCGAACGCGCTGACGATGTCGACGATGCCGATTCCGGCCGCGAGCCCCGTCGCGAGCCCCGCGACGGTCACCACCAGCAGCGCGTTGAAGCGCAGCGCAAATCCCATCACGACGATCGGTACTCCAATCAGCACCAGCATGACGCCTCCTTCGTTGAATGCGCGGCGCCACGAGCCGCCGCGTTCCCGGTTTCGACCGGGTTCGGAGCGCGCAATCTATCACGAGAATTTATCGATAAAAAATCGATGATTTGTGGATTCGGGTAAACATTGAACGGGCGGCGATCGCGGCGCGCTGCGTCGCGCATGGCGCCGCGTGCGGCCGCGACCTACACTGGAAGGCACCGGCAACGTTCGGGAGAGCCGCCATGATTGACGTTTTCCAGACCATCGGCAGCCGCGCGTTCTCCGCTCATCTGGCGAAGGACGGCATGGTGACGCTGATGGAACAGCGCCACGAAGTCGACCGCGTGACGCTCGCCACGGCCTATGCCGCCCTCGTCGAGGCGTCCGAGCAGGAGGCCGACCTGCGCGATGCGACGGTCGAAGGCATGATGCGCGCACTGATCCAGGGGTACGCGCGCAGCCACTGAACGGCGGCCGCCGCCGTCGGTGTTCGATGCGGCGGCAATGCGCATGCATCGGGCATGTCCGCCGCTTGACCGCTGCCGGTTGCTCATTGCCCGCTTCGCCCGGCGCGGCTTGGACGCGGCTTTCGACTGGCCCGCGCCGACGCCGCCGGCGGCGCGGCGCAGCCCCTCGTACGCCGTGCGAACACGGCATTCCCCGCTTCCGGCGCCGCCGGGCTTGGCCGCCGCACGCTGCCGACATGCGCGTTCGGTGCGCGAACGCACTGACAAACGCATCGCTCACCCATTTTTCGATTGCCGCGAATCGCGCCGCATGACAGCATGCGGGGCGATGCGAACCGAAAACAATCCGCGCCGCCCGGCCATCGAAGCCGGCGCGGCGCACGCGAACAGGCCCTCATCGATGAAACCGGCCCAACTTCACGATAACGACCCGACCGGAGAGTCCCGCTTGTGAACATCGGCATCGTCAACGACCTGCCGCTTGCCGTCGAGGCACTGCGCCGCGTGCTCGCGCGGCGCCCCGAGCACCGCGTGCTGTGGGTCGCGACCGACGGCGCGCAAGCCGTCGAGCTCTGCGCCGCACAGCCGCCCGACATCGTGCTGATGGATCTGATCATGCCGAAGTTCGACGGAATCGAGGCAACGCGGCGCATCATGCGTTCCGCACGCCCGTGCGCGATCCTGATCGTCACGAGCAGCATCGGCGCGAACACCTGGCGCGTGTACGAGGCGATGGGCGCCGGCGCGCTCGACGCCGTCGATACGCCGCAGCTGCGCGAAGGCACGGCCGGCGACACCGCCGATCTGCTGCTCGCGAAGATCGACCAGATCGGCCGGCTGCTCGACGCGCCGGGCGGCGTGCGCGCCGGCTGCGCGACGCATCGCACGCACGGCGGCCCGCTCGTCGCGATCGGTGCGTCGGCCGGCGGCCCGGGCGCGCTCGCGGCGATTCTCGGCAGCCTGCCGGCCGACTTCGATGCGCCGATCGTGATCGTCCAGCACGTCGATCGCGCGTTCGCCGAAGGCATGGCGCAATGGCTCGACGGTCAGACGCCGCTCACCGTGCGCGTCGCGCGCGAAGGCGACCGCCCGCAGCCGGGCGTCGCGCTGCTCGCCGCGACCGACGATCATCTGCGGATGACGCGCGCCGGCACGCTCGCGTACACGTGCGAACCCGTCGCGACGCCGTACCGGCCGTCGGTCGACGTGTTCTTCAACAGCCTGACCGAGCACTGGTCCGGCAACGTGATCGGCGTGCTGCTGACGGGCATGGGCCGCGACGGCGCGATCGGGCTCAAGGCGCTGCGGATGAAGGGCTACCATACGATCGCGCAGGACGAAGCGACCAGCGCCGTCTACGGGATGCCGAAGGCGGCCGCGACGCTCGGCGCCGCGCGCGCGATCCTGCCGCTCGAGCGCATCGCGGGCGAACTCGCGACGCTCGTGCGCATCTGAACCTGCCGCGCCCCACCGACGCCCTTCCCGCCATGACAGACCCACGCATCGACCATGACTAGCGACCCGACGCGCCTGCCGCCCGTTCACGCGCCGTACCCGCCCGCCGATGCACCGGCGATGGTGCTGCTGGTCGACGATCAGACGATCGTCGCGGAAGCCGTGCGACGCGCGCTCATCGACGAGGCCGGCATCGACTTCCACTACTGCGCGCGCTCCGACGACGCGATGGCCGCGGCGATCGATACGCGCCCGACCGTGATCCTGCAGGACCTCGTGATGCCCGGCACCGACGGGCTGACGCTCGTGCACGCGTATCGTGCGAATCCGGCGACGCGCGACGTGCCGATCATCGTCCTCTCGACGCAGGAAGAGCCGACGATCAAGCGCGCCGCGTTCGCGGCCGGCGCGAACGACTATCTCGTGAAGCTGCCGGACCGCATCGAGCTCGTCGCGCGCATCCGCTACCACTCGCGCTCGTACATGAACCTGCTGCAGCGCGACGATGCCTACCGCGCACTGCGGCAATCGCAGCAGCAACTGCTCGAAGCCAATCTCGAACTGCGGCGTCTCATGCATTCGGACGGTCTGACCGGGCTGTCGAACCGCCGCTATCTCGACGAATACCTGGCCGCCGAGTGGCGGCGCTGCACGCGCGAGCGCGCGGAGCTGTCGCTGCTGATGATCGACGTCGACCACTTCAAGCTGTACAACGACACGTACGGCCACGTCTCGGGCGACCACGTACTGCGGCAGGTCGCGGCGACCATCGCGCAGTGCCTGCGCCCGTCCGGCGATCTCGCCGCGCGTTTCGGCGGCGAGGAGTTCGCGGTCGTGATGCCCGGCACGTCGGCGGGCGCCGCGCGACTGCTCGGCGAAAAGATACGGCTCGCGGTCGACGCGCTGCGGCTCGAGCACGGGCAGTCGACGGCCGGCCACGTGACGGTCAGCATCGGCGGCGCGAGCATCGTGCCGGCGCCCGGCCTGCCGACGACGGCGCTGATCGAAGCCGCCGACCGCGCGCTCTATCGCGCGAAGCACGACGGCCGCAACCGCGTCGAGGTCGACGCGCCGCCGCCCGCGCGTTGAGTGCGCGCGGCGCGCGATCGTCACACCAGCGCGAAACGCCGTGCGTAGTCGACGGGATCGAGCGGCCGGCTGAACAGATAGCCCTGCTGCATGTCGCAGCCGATCTGCTGCAGAAACCACGACTGCGCCTCGGTCTCGACGCCTTCGGCCGTCACCTTCATCCCGAGCGAATGCGCCATCGCGACGACCGCCTGCGTGATCGCGACCGCGTCGCGATGATCGGGCACGCCCGACACGAACGAACGGTCGACCTTCAGGTTGTGCAGCGGAAAGCGCTTCAGATAGGCGAGCGACGAATAGCCGGTGCCGAAATCGTCGACCGAGATCCGCACGTTCATCTCGGTCAGCGCCTCGAGCATCGGCAGCACCGTCGCCGTGTCGTTCATCAGCACGCCTTCGGTGATCTCGAGTTCGAGCGCGCCGGGGTCGAGCCGCGTCTGCGCGAGGCAGCGGCTCACCGATTCGACGAGCCCGTCGTGGAACTGGCGCGGTGAGAGATTGACCGCGAGCATCAGGTCCGGCGCGATCGTGCGGCGCCATTCGGCCGCCTGCCGGCACGCGGTTTCGAGCACCCACTGGCCGATCGCGACGATCAACCCCGTATCCTCGGCGACGGGAATGAATTCGGCCGGCGACATCGGCCCGAGTTCGGGGCTCGTCCAGCGCAGCAGCGCCTCGGCGCCGACCGTGCGGCCGGTGCGCGCATCGACGACGGGCTGATACGCGAGCCGCAGCGCGTTCGACGCGAGCGCGCGCCGCAACGACTGCTCGATCGCGAAACGGCGCTGCAGCCGCAGGTTCAGCTGCGCGGTGAAGAACGTGAAGTGATTGCGGCCGCGCTGCTTCGCGTCGTACATCGCCGAATCGGCGTTGCGCATCAGCGTCGCCGCATCGTCGCCGTCGCGCGGCGCGATGCTGATGCCGATCGACACGCCGAGCCAGTATTCGTTGTTCGCGATCGCGAACGGCTTCGCGATTGCGTCGATCACTTCGCGCGCGAGCGCCGCGAGCGCCTCGGGATCGTCGCAATCGTCGACGAGGATCACGAACTCGTCGCCGCCGACGCGCGTCAGGGCATGCCGGCCGCGCATGCACGCCGCGAGCCGCGCCGCGACGCTGCGCAGCAGCGCATCGCCGGCGTCGTGGCCGGCCGTGTCGTTGACCTTCTTGAAGCCGACCAGATCGAGAAACAGGATCGCGACGCGCGCCGGGCCGCCCGCGGGATCGCGGCCGCCGAACAGCTCGCGCATGCGGTCGGACAGCCAGCGGCGGTTGTAGAGGCCCGTCAGCGCGTCGCGCGTCGCGAGGTAGCGCAGCTGCTGCTGCGCTTCGCGCACGGGGCCGATGTCGTGGAACGACACGAGCACCGACGCGGCCTGCGTGTCGCCCGGCTTCACGATCGGCACCGCGTTGCCGCGCACCCAGATCACGTCGCCGTCCGCGAGGCCGAAGCCGACCGTGTAGTCGAGCACCGGCGCCCCGCTCGTCAGCGCGCGCCGGCTTGGCCAGCGATCGGGCGCGATCGGCGTGCCGTCCTCGGACAGCTTGCGCAGGATCACCGTCGACATCCGGCGCCCGACGAGTTCGCCCTTCGCGCGCAGCATCCGGTTCGCGCTCGGATTGCTCGCGATCACCACGCCGTCGCGCGACACGACGAGAATCCCTTCGTTGAGGCTGTTGACGACGAGCCGGTGATGTTCCTCGCTGCGCGCGAGCTGCTGCGCGATGCGGTCCTGATGCACGGCGAGCCCGACGCTGTTGCTGATGTCGAGCAGCAGCGCGGTTTCCTCGTGACTCGGCCGGCGCGGTGCGCGGTAGTAGACGGCGAACGCGCCGAGCACGACGCCCGTGTCGTCCTCGAACGGCACCGACCAGCACGCGCGCAGCCCGAACGCCAGCGCGATCGACCGGTATGCATCCCACAACGGATCGGTCTCGATGTCCTCGACGGCGATCATCCGCCGCATGTACATCGCGGTGCCGCACGAGCCGGCCGCGGGCCCGATCGCCGCGCCGTCGATCGCGGCGCTGTACTGCGCGGGCAGCGACGGTGCGGCGCCGACGCGCACGTGCACGCCGTCCTCGTCGAGCAGCAGGATCGAGCATGCCGCGCCTTTCCCGAGCAGCGCCTCCGCTCGCCGGCAGACCTCGACGAGCAGTTCCGGCAGCGGCGTATTGCGCGTGATCAGCTTCAGCACGCTTTGTTCGGACGCGAGCACTTCTGCCGCGAGGCCGAGGCTGTAGCGCGCACTGTGCGGTTCGGTATTCAAGATGAATCCTGCCGTCCGTTCGACCGGGCCGACACCCCGATTCGTTTTCGATCTTTCGTACCGCTTTCGCCCCGGATCCACACCGCACGCCGGAGCGCCCCGATTTCGCGCGCCGCATCGGGCGCGCCGCCCACCATTCACACGAATCCATTTAACACCAATCCGTGACGGCCGGCGCATCGATCGGCATCGGGAGTTACGCGTGGGTGCGGTGCAGCATGCAGCGTGCGAATCCTGGGTCGCCCAGGTATTCGTTCGATGCATCGGGTGCCGCCATGCGAGCGGCGCCGGACGGACCGGCCGTGCACACCCACCGCGGTGTGCGCGGCCGGCCGCACTGTGTGCGCGCTCAACCGTCGGTCGACACGGTCAGCGCCTCCCACGCGCGGATTTCGTCCTGCCAGGCCGACAGCCGCTGCGTGACGAGGCCGAGCGCATCGCTGCCGAGCAGCAGATGCGCGGGCGGTTGCTCGGCGGCGAGCACCGCGAGGATCGCGCGCGCGGCCTTGTGCGGATCGCCCGGCTGCTTGCCGCTGCGCGCGACGCGTGCGGCGCGGACCGGATCGAACAGCCCGTCGTAGTCCGCGATCGAGCGCGGCGTGCGCACCATCGAGCGCCCGGCCCAGTCGGTACGGAACGAGCCGGGTGCGACGGCCGTCACGGCGATGCCGAGCGGCGCGACCTCCTGGCGCAGCGCGTCCGAAATGCCTTCGAGTGCGAACTTGCTGCCGCAGTAATAGGTCAGCCCCGGCATCGTGATGTGCCCGCCCATCGACGTGATGTTGACGATGTGGCCGCGCCGCCGCATGCGCATGAACGGCAGCACGGCCTTCATCATCGCGACCGCGCCGAACACGTTCACGTCGAACTGCCGGCGCAGCTCCGACAGCGGCGACTCCTCCATCACGCCTTCGTGTCCGTAACCCGCGTTGTTGACGAGCACGTCGATCGCGCCGACCGTGCGCTCGATCTCGGCGACGACGCCGTCGATCGCGTCGAAGTCGGTCACGTCGAGCACGCGCGCGATCGCGCGCTGCGCGCCGAGCGCTTCGAAATCGCGCGCGGCCTGCTCGCTGCGCACGGTGCCGACGACCGTATGCCCCGCTTCCAGCGCCGCTTGCGCGAGTGCGCGGCCGAAGCCGCTGCTGACGCCGGTGATGAGCAGAAGCGTGTTCGATGCCATTGCAGTCTCTCCCGAAAATCGATTGAAGCCTGCATACTAGTGTCGATCGTGAAGCCGTTTAACGCGAATTCCGCTGTTTTTCTTGCCTAAAACTATGAACGTAACGCAGGCTGACCGCCACGGCGGCGAGCGCGCGCCGGATCGCCGGAACCGGATCGTCGCGCTGTCCGCCGCGCTCGCGCCGCGCGAAGGCTACAACCTGACCGCGCTGCCGAGCGTGCGCATCCTGCGCTCGGACCGCGCACTCGCGCGCACGCCGGTGCTGTACGACCCCGGCATCGTGATCGTCTGCCAGGGCCGCAAGCGCGGCTACTTCGGCGACGCGCTCTACCTCTACGACGAGCGTCACTATCTGGCCGTCTCGGTGCCCGTGCCGTTCAGCATGGAAACCGACGCGACGCCGACGCGGCCGCTGCTCGCGCTGTATCTGCATCTCGATTTCGCGATGGCGGCCGAGCTGGCCGCGCAGATCGACCGCGCCGGCGGCACGCCGCCCGTGCATGCGCCGCGCAGCATGATGTCGACGCCGATGGACGACGCGATGCACACATCGGTGCTGCGTCTGCTCGATGCGCTGACGCGGCCGCTCGAGGCGGCCGTGCTCGGGCCGGGCCTGCTGCGCGAACTCTACTTTCGCGTGCTGACCGGCGCGCAGGGCCCGTCGATGCGCGCGGCGCTCGCGATGCGCGGCCAGTTCGGCCGGATCGGCCGCGCGCTGCGCGCGATCCATGCCGGCTACGCGCAGCCGCTCGACGTCGCGCAGCTCGCGCGCGAAGCCGGCATGAGCGTGCCGAGCTTCCACAGTCACTTCAAGGCCGTCACGCAGGTGTCGCCGATGCAGTACGTGAAGTCGACGCGGCTGCATCAGGCGCGGCTGCTGATGGTGCGACAGGGCTTGACGGCGGAAGCGGCGAGCCACGCGGTCGGCTACGCGAGCCCGTCGCAGTTCAGCCGCGAGTTCAAGCGGCTGTTCGGCGCGACGCCCGCGTCCGAAACGAAGCGCATGCGCGAAAGCTTCGCATTGCCGCCCGCGTTCGCCGATGCCGAGTACGTGTCGTCGCACTGACGCCCGCGAACGACCGCGGCCGCGATACGCGCGGCGCGCCGGCATGGTCTAATGCCGATGCAAGCGGCCGCGACCGTCCGTGCCCGACGCGCTGCGGCCCGCTCCGATCCCCCGCCCGCACAGGACCGCATATGAACCGTACCGAAATCAAGGCGCTCGTGTTCGATGTGTTCGGCACGATCGTCGACTGGAGAACCACCGTCGCACGCGAAGCCGGCGTCTTTCTGCAGCGTTACGCACCGACGCTCGACGCGTTCGAGTTCGCCGACGCATGGCGGCGCGAATACGTGCCGTCGATGGAGGAAATCCGCAGCGGACGCCGTTCGTACGTGCGGCTCGACATCCTGCATCGCGAGAATCTCGTTCGCATCATCGAGCGCTACGGGATCGCCGGCGTGCCGGATGCGGCGATCGACGCGCTCAATCTCGCGTGGCACCGCCTCGACCCATGGCCCGATTCGGTCGATGCACTGACGCGGCTCAAGCAGCGCTTCATCATCGCGCCGCTGTCGAACGGCAACATCCGGCTGATGGTCGACATCGCGAAGCATGCGGGCCTGCCGTGGGACGCGATCCTCGGCGCCGAAGTCGCGCGCGCGTACAAGCCGGCGCCGAAGGTTTACAACGAAGCGGTCGAGATTCTCGGCGTCGCGCCGGCCGAGATCTGCATGGTGGCCGCGCACAACAACGATCTCGCGGCGGCGCGCCGCGTCGGCCTGTCGACCGCGTTCGTGCGGCGCCCGACCGAATACGGGCCCGGCCAGCAGACGGATCTGCAGCCGGAAGACGCGTGGGATTTCGTCGTCGACGATCTGCACGCGCTGGCGCGGCAGTTGGGCTGCGGCGACTGAGCGGCGCGCGGACGCGTGGTACTCGATGTGCGAGGCGCGTCGCCGCCCGCCGGGGCCACGACACGCTACGCGCCCGCGCTCAACCGCCCGGCTCCCCGACGAACCGCAACTCGCTCGACTCACCCGACAGCAACGCGCGGTTCGCGTCCGCCGCCGCGCGCAGATAGTCCCACAGCGCGGTCACGCGCCGCAGCTTGCGCAGGTCCTCGCGGCAGGTCAGCCAGAAGCAGCGTGTGACGACGACCCGATCCGGCAGCACCGGCACGAGCGCCGGCTGCGCGGCCGCGATGAAGCACGGCAGGATCGCGAGCCCGCCGCCGTGCAGCGCGGCGAAGGACTGCGCGATCACGCTCGTCGTTCTGAGTCCGGCCGTCGCGCCCGGCACCGCGCGCTCGAGATAGAGCAGCTCGCTGCTGAACGCGAGATCGTCGACATAGCTGATGAAGGTATGCCGCGCGAGATCGTCGGTGCCGGCGATCGGCGGATGGCTCGCCAGGTAGTCGCGCGTCGCGTAAAGCCGCAACTGATAGTCGCAAAGCTTCGTGCAGACGTAAGGGCCGCGCTCCGGCCGCTCGAGCGTGACGGCGAGATCGGCCTCGCGCTTCGTGAGGCTGACGAAATGCGGCACCGGCAGCAGATCGACCGTCACGCGCGGATGCGCGGCACGAAACCGCGCGAGCTGCGGCGCGAGAAAGAAGCAGCCGAACCCTTCGGTCGACCCGATCCGCACGTGGCCGGACAACGCCTCGCCCGTATGCGCGACCTGGTCGCAGGCGGACTGCACGGTCGTCTCCATCGCGTCCGCGTAGGCGACGAGCCGCTGCCCTTCGGCCGTCAGCGTGAAGCCTTCCGCGCGCGACTTGTCGAACAGCAGCGTGCCGAGCGACGCCTCCAGCGCGCGGATGCGCCGTGCGACGGTCGTGTAGTCGACGCCGAGCCGCTTCGCGGCACCGCTCGCCCGCTGCGTGCGCGCGACTTCGAGAAAAAAGCGCAGGTCGTCCCAGTTCAGCTTGCCGGCAACCGGCTCGGTCGGATGTCGCATCGGCGGGATCGAATGAGAAGGGTCTCCGGGCCGGCCGCGATATGCATTCATGCACATCCAACCGGTTTCTTTGTCGGTACATCGCGAATCTGCGCATAACTATACTCGACCGTGACCGGTGGGCCATGAGCCGCCGGCGCACACCAAATATGGAGACACCATGCAGACGCGATCCACGCTCGACGAGCATGCAACCGCCGCGCTGCCGGCCCCCGCGCGCACCGCGCGGCATCACCTGCTGGCCGGCTGGGCCAGCATGGCCGGCACGACGATCGAGTGGTACGACTTCTTCCTCTACGGCACCGCCGCCGCGCTCGTGTTCAACCGCATCTTCTTTCCGTCGCTCGACCCGGTCGTCGGTACGCTCGCCGCGTTCGGCACGTTCGCGGTGGGCTTCATCGGGCGGCCGATGGGCGGCATCGTGTTCGGCCACTTCGGCGATCGCATCGGCCGCAAGTCGATGCTGATGATCACGCTGCTGCTGATGGGCGTGCCGAGCATGATCATCGGGCTGATCCCGTCGTACGACCGCATCGGCTACTGGGCGGCCGCGCTGCTGATCGCGATGCGCTTCCTGCAGGGGATGGCGGTCGGCGGCGAATGGGGCGGCGCGGTGCTGATGGCCGTCGAGCATGCGCCGAAGGGCCGCAAGGGGCTGTTCGGCAGCCTGCCGCAGACGGGCGTCGGGCTCGGCCTGATCCTCTCGTCACTCGCGATGGCCGCGGTTGCCGCGCTGCCGGAAGCCGACATGCTGTCGTGGGGCTGGCGCGTGCCGTTCCTCGCGAGCATCGCGCTGGTCGGCCTCGGCTGGTTCATCCGCGCGAAGGTGCCGGAATCGCCCGACTTCGAGAAGATGCAGCGCCAGGGCAAGGCCGAGAAATCGCCGGTGACGGCCGCGCTGCGCCGCCATCCGCGTGAAGTGCTGACGATCGTCGGCGCGCGTGCGGCCGAGAACACCTGGTTCTACATGGTCGTCACGTTCGCGCTGTCGTATGCGACGCAGCAGCTCCATCTGCCGAAGGCCGAGATGCTGCACGCGATCACGGCCGGCGCGCTGCTGTCGCTCGTCACGATGCCGCTGTGCGGCCATCTGAGCGACCTGATCGGCCAGCGCCGGATGTTCGCGATCGGGCTCGTGCTGATGTGCGTGTTCGCCGCACCGTTTTTCATGATGCTCGGCACGCAGCAGACCTCGCTCGCGTGGTGGGCGATCGTGCTCGGCCTCGGCGTCGTGTTTCCGATTCTGTACGCACCCGAATCGCTGCTGTTCGCGCAGCAGTTCCCCGCGGAAATCCGCTACAGCGGCATCTCGCTGTCGGTCCAGCTCGCCGGCGTGATCGGCGGCGGCTTCGCGCCGATGATCGCGACCTCGCTGCTCAAGGCCGGCGGCGGTCAGCCGCACTACGTCATCGCGTATCTCGTCGGCTTCGGCGTGTTCGCGCTCGTGTGCACGGCGCTGATGCGTCCCGCACGCCACTGACACGCCGGCCGCGCCGGCTTCCCTCCACGTTCCGCGTCCGCGCGCCATGCTGCGCGCGGCGGACGCGGCCGCCCTGTTTCTTCATCACCCCGTTCTTCCGGAGACTTCCATGAACGCCGCAGTTCCCCAGACCGCCCTCGCGTTGCCCACCGCCAAGCTGCTGATCGACGGCTCGTTCGTCGATTCGCGCAGCACCGAATGGGGCGACATCGTGAACCCCGCCACGCAGCAGGTGATCGGCCGCGTGCCGTACGCGACGCTCGACGAGATCGATGCGGCCATCGCCGCCGCGCAGCGCGCGTTCCACACCTGGAAGACGACGCCGATCGGCACGCGCGTGCGGATCATGCTGAAGTTTCAGGACCTCGTGCGCCGCCATCTCGAACGCATCGCGCAGACGCTGACCGCCGAACAGGGCAAGACGCTGCCCGACGCGCAGGGCGACATTTTCCGTGGCCTCGAAGTGATCGAGCATGCGTGTTCGATCGGCACGCTGCAGCTCGGCGAATTCGCGGAGAACGTCGCGGGCGGCGTCGATACGTACACGCTGCGCCAGCCGATCGGCGTCTGTGCAGGCATCACGCCGTTCAATTTCCCCGCGATGATTCCGCTCTGGATGTTTCCGATGGCGATCGTCTGCGGCAACACGTTCGTGCTGAAGCCGTCCGAGCAGGATCCGCTGTCGACGATGCAGCTCGTCGAGCTCGCGCTCGAGGCCGGCGTGCCGCCGGGCGTGCTGAACGTCGTGCATGGCGGGAAGACCGCGGTCGATCGTCTCTGCACGCATCCGGACGTGAAGGCGATTTCGTTCGTCGGCTCGACGCGCGTCGGCACGCACGTCTACCAGCTCGGCAGTCAGCACGGCAAGCGCGTGCAGTCGATGATGGGCGCGAAGAACCACGCGGTCGTGCTGCCCGATGCGCATCGCGAGCAGACGATCAACGCGCTCGTCGGCGCGGGCTTCGGCGCGGCCGGCCAGCGCTGCATGGCGACGTCGGTCGTCGTGCTGGTCGGCGCGGCGCGCGACTGGCTGCCCGAGCTCGTCGAGAAGGCGAAGGCGCTGAAGGTCAACGCGGGCCACGAGCCCGGCACCGACGTCGGGCCGGTCGTATCGAAAGCCGCCCATGCGCGCATCGCGGCGCTGATCGACGAAGGCGTGAAGGCCGGCGCGACACTCGAACTCGACGGGCGCGAAGTGAAGGTGCCCGGCTACGAGCACGGCAACTTCATCGGCCCGACGATCTTCTCGGGCGTGACGACCGACATGTCGATCTATACGGAAGAGATCTTCGGGCCGGTCGTCGTCGTGCTCGAAGCCGACACGCTCGACGACGCGATTGCGCTCGTCAACGCGAACCCGTTCGGCAACGGCGTCGGGCTGTTCACGCAGAGCGGCGCGGCCGCGCGCAAGTTCCAGAGCGAGATCGACATCGGGCAGGTCGGCATCAACATCCCGATTCCGGTGCCGGTGCCCTACTTCAGCTTCACCGGCTCGCGCGGCTCGAAGCTCGGCGATCTCGGCCCGTACGGCAAGCAGGTCGTGCAGTTCTACACGCAGACGAAGACCGTCACCGCGCGCTGGTTCGACGACGAGGCGACGGCCGGCGGCGTCAATACGACGATCGCGCTGCGCTGACCGGAGGCCGCATGGACATCGCATTCATCGGACTCGGCAACATGGGCGGCCCCATGGCCGCCAATCTGCTGCGCGCCGGGCACGCGCTGACGGTATTCGACCTCGATGCGCACGCGGTCGACGCCGCGGTGCGTGCGGGCGCGACGGCGGCACGCTCGCCGCGCGAGGCCGCCGCGCGCGCGACGGTCGTGATCACGATGCTGCCGGCCGCCGCGCACGTACGCGGCGTCTACGAGGGCGACGACGGCGTGCTGGCCGGTGCGCGCGGCGGCGCGTGGCTGATCGACTGCAGCACGATCGACCCCGACACCGTGCGCACGCTCGCCGACGCGGCCGCGCTACGCGACTGCCGGCTCGCCGATGCGCCGGTGTCGGGCGGCACCGGCGGCGCGCAGGCCGGCACGCTGACGTTCATGGTCGGTGCGGAGCCGGCGCTGTTCGAGCAGATCCGTCCGGTGCTGCTCGCGATGGGCAAGCACGTCGTCCATTGCGGCGGCACCGGCACCGGCCAGATCGCGAAGCTCTGCAACAACCTGCTGCTCGGGATTTCGATGATGGGCGTATCGGAGGCGATGGCGCTCGGCGTTGCACTCGGCATCGATCCGTCCGTGCTCGCGGGCATCATCAACACGTCGACCGGACGCTGCTGGAGCTCGGACTCGTATAACCCGTATCCGGGCGTCAGCGACGCCGCGCCGTCGTCGCGCGGCTACACGGGCGGTTTCGCGACGAATCTGATGCTGAAGGATCTCGGGCTCGCGACCGACGCCGCGCGGCACGCACGGCAGCCGGTATGGATGGGCGCGCTCGCGCAACAGCTCTATCAGTCGATGAGCCAGCAAGGGCTCGGCGCGCTCGACTTCTCGGCGTGCGTGAAGCTGTACGCGCCGCCGGGCAGTTGACCGACGACCGGCGTGCGTCGACCCGCGATGCGCATGCGCGGCATCGCGGGTCGGTCGGAATCGGGGAAAAGCCCTTCGTGTGCGGCGCGCCGCCTCATGCGCGGGCGGCCGGCGCGCGGCCGCTCAGCCGCGCGGGTTCGACGCCGTTTCGAAGGTCGGGTGGCACTCGAACGACAGCTCGGAGCGCGCATCGACGCGGCGGCCGCCGGTCAGCGACTCCTGTTTCATGCTCGCGCGCATGCCGCGCTGTTCGCAGTAGTTCGTCGCTTCGCTGACGGCCTTCGCATGCGCGTCGGCCCACGACGTCGACACGCCGAGCGTGCGCGTCGTCACGGTGAAGACATTCGGGTTCGACGTGGCGGCGACGTCGGAGGCGGTCGAACACGCGGCGAGCACACTGGCGGCGGCCGCGACGGTCAACCCTCGCAGGATTCGAAAAGAGGCAGGACTGGACATGGGGAAAGGGCAAGCGCGCGTCGCTTCGACGGCATTCGGCAACATGGGCGACAGTATGCCTGCTCGATCGCCCGAGATCATGCCCTTTTCCGTGAACACATTGTTTCGAATGGTTAAACGATCGCGCTTCACGCCGCAATATTTACGCTTCGTCGCCCATCGCCCGTCATTTTGTCCGACCGACCGCACGCGCGCGGCGCCGGCCTGCGCGCCATCGCGCCGTCAGTGCACGGCTTCGCGACGGATCCGCGCAGACGCCTGCTCGAGATCGCGCCATGCCGGTTGTCCGGGCGCATAGCGCGCGCGGATGAACGCGGCAAGCTCGGCCATCTGCCGATCGTCGAACGCATCGCGAAAGCCCGGCATATAGCCGAGCGCGTCGGTCGCCGGCCGGTCAATCCCGTGATGGAGCACGCGCAGCAGGTTGTCGGGCGTCGCCTGGCTCACGCTCGTGTTCAGCCCCATCAGCGGACGCACGCCGAAATGGCCGACGCCGCCCGATTCGGCATGGCACACCGCGCATGCAGCGTCGAACGCGCGCCGGCCGTTTTCGAGGCCGAGCGTCGCGACTGCTTCCGCGCCGCGCGCGTGACGGGCCGCCGCGTCGGCAGCCGTCGCCGCATCGACCGGTGGCGACAGCGATGCGATGTAATGCGCGATCGCACGCACGTCGGCTTCGGGTAGCGCGGCGAGCCCCGCGACGACCGGCGCCATCGGTCCGGCCGCGACGCCATGCTGCGCGGAAAACCCGGTACGCAGATAGTCGAATAGCGCGGCCTCCGTCCACGGCACCGGCGCGGCGCGCGATGCGACGAGCGGCGGCGCGATCCAGCCTTCCGCTTCGCCGCCGGACAGATAGGCGAACCCGCCCTTCTCCGCGCCGAGCGCGTTGCGCGGCGTGTGGCACGCGCCGCAATGCCCGGCGCCGTCGACGAGATAGCGGCCGCGATTCCAGAGCGCCGAGCGCGCGGGGTCCGGCGCGAACGGACGCGCGTCGTGGAACAGCCAGTTCCAGCCCGCGACGAGCCGGCGCCGGTCCAGAGGAAACGGCAGCTTCGTCTTCGGCGGCACGTGCTGCACCGGCGGCTGCGACATCAGATACGCATAGAGCGCGAGCATGTCGGGCTCGCTCAGCTTGGCGAAGGCGGTGTACGGGAAGGCGGGATACAGGTGCGTGCCGTCGCGCGAGATGCCGTCGCGCATCGCGCGTGCGAAGGCCGGATACGACCACGCGCCGATGCCGGTGTCGCGGTCCGGCGTGATGTTCGTCGTGTAGATCGTGCCGAACGGCGTGTCGAGCGCAAGGCCGCCCGCATTCGTCGCGCCGCCCGGCGCCGTGTGGCATACCGCGCAATCGCCGGCGATCGCGATCTGGCGCCCGCGTTCGAGCGTCGCGGCGCTCCACATCGCGCCGTCCGCGCCGCCCGGTGCGATCGGCGCGATCGGGGCCGGCCCCGGCAAGATCGCGCAGGCGAGCCCGACCAGGCCGCCCACCACGCCGCCGATGCCGCCGCCCGCGAGCCATCGGCGCCAGCGCGACGGAGAACGCGGCGCGCGGGTCGGCGCGGCGTCGCGTTCGGGCCGGCTTGCATCGCCGGCCGCGTCCGCGACGTCTGCCTGCGACGGCCGCGCGAGTGCCGCGCGTATCCGCATCGGATCGAACGGCGGCGCGCGAAACCGCACACCCGTCGCGTCGTAGAGCGCATTCGCGATCGCCGCCGCTGCCGGTGCGGCCGCATGCTCGATCCGGCGTGCGTCGTCGGGCGACACTGCGCGGCGCGCGCCGGCTTCGTGCACGTCGGCCGCGATCAGTTCGTGTGCGAGTGCCGAGTCGCGTGCGCCGGCCTCGGCTTCGTCGTGCGCCGCGCGCGCGATCAACGGCGCGCCCATCACGCGCGAGATCGCCGCCTCGATCTGCCACGCAGGCAAGCCGGACAGCGCCGCGCGGCCCGGCTCGCCGCTGCCCTGCCCGGCCACGACGCGGCGCACGGCGACATCGCCGGTCGCGCGATCGACGTCGAGATCGACGACCCATGCGGACCAGTTCGCTTCGCCGGCGTGCGTGGCGTCGTGCGCTTCGGCGCGAGCCGCCCGCGCGTTCGCGCGGGCGAGCGCCGCGGCCGGTGCGTTGGCCGCCGCACCGTCGAACGCGAAACCGCGACCGGTCAGCCGCGTCGGCATGCCGCGATCGTGCGCGGTCTGCGCACCCCAGGCCGCACGTTCGCTGACCATCCGGATGACCTCGCGCGGGCCCGCATCCGCCGACGCATCGAGATGCTGCAAGCGCAGCGCGACCGGATCGCGGCGCAACGTGCCCGCGAGTTCGTCGACGAACGACTCGCGCGCGAATACGTGCGCATGACGCGGGATCGCGTCGGCGTCCGTCATGTCGATCGCCGTGTGCGCGTGCCGGTACACGAACGGCACCGCCGGCGGCGCGGCGCGCGACGATGCGCCGGACGACGCGACGCGTACCGCTTCGCCGTCGGCCGCCGTCGCGGCGAGCCGCGCGCGGTAACGCCAGGCGGTCATCCGTCCATCGGGTGCGGTGTGCGTTTCGATGTCGAGCGACGCGGCATCGCGCGCGTCGCCGGCCGGCCAGCCGTAGCGCGCACGATGCGCGCGCAGGCCCGCGTCGTCGGCGCCCGACGCATCGCGCGATTCGAGCGCGTCGTGCGCGGCGCGCGCATGTGCCGGCAGGTTCGGATCACGCTGCATCGTCGCCCCGCACATAGCGTGCCGCGCGATGCACCGCGCGAACGATCTCCAGATGCGTGCCGCAGCGACACAGATTGAAGCGCAGCGCCTCGCGAATCGCCGCGTCGTCCGGCGTCGGGTTGCGGTCGAGCAGCGCCTTCGTGCTCATGATCATCCCGTTCAGGCAATAGCCGCATTGCGCGGCCTGCTCGTCGATGAATGCGCGCTGGACCGGATGCGGCGCATCGCGCGAGCCGAGCCCTTCGAGCGTCGTCACGTCGCGCCCCGATGCGGCCGCCGCCGGCAGCACGCAGGCGCGCGCCGGCTGCCCGTCGATCAGCACCGTGCACGCGCCGCACTGACCGAGTCCGCAGCCGTATTTCGGGCCGTTCAGCGCGCAATCGTTGCGCAGGACCAGCAGCAGCGGCGTATCGGGGGCGGCGGCGTCGAAGCGGTGCGGCACGCCGTTGACACGAAACGCGAGCGGCCGCGGCGCGGAAGCGGAATGGGACATGGGCAGATCCGGAAGCGGGTGCGGGCGAACGTCAGCCGACGGCAGGCATGGCCGGCGGCCGGCGCAGACCGGCGCGCGGCGACGCCGATCGCCGGCGCGCGCGACATCGACGTATAACACGCCGAAATCGCCGCGTACCGGCACCGCGCGCGGCGTCGCACGAACGACGGGCGCAGCGCGCGCCGGCGGCGAAGCCGCGCATCGTCGTGCGATGCGTCAGGCGACCGCCGCGACGCTGTCGCGCGACGGCGAGACGAGCGGCACGTCGAACACGTCGTAGCCGAACACCCACGACGGATCCTCGTTCGTGCGCAGCCACGTGTTGTCGTGCGACACGCGCTGCACCTTCGATGCGCGCGCCGCGCGATTCGCCTCGTACAACGCGAACGCACCCGTGTAGTCGCCGATGCCGACCTCGCCGATACAGCGCGTGAGCATCGCCGCATCCTCGATTGCCATCGCGGCGCCCTGCGCCATGTGCGGCTTCATCGGATGACACGCGTCGCCGAGCAGCACGAGCCGGCCGCGGCTCCACAGCGGCAGCGGATCGCGCTCGAGCAGCGGCCACTTCGTGATCGACGGCGACACGTCGATCAGGTGCTGGATGTCCGCATGAAAACCGGCGAACGCCTCGCGCATCTCGTCGCGATTGCTGTCGACCATCGACACGCCCTCGGGCCATTCGGCCTGCGGCACGCCCGTCACGTAGTAGTACTCGTCGCGCTTCTCGGTCACGTAGTAGACCATCATGTGGCGATCCTCCGACCACCACTTCACGCACATGTCGTACGGCTTGTTGCCGAGCAGCGACGCCGGGAACACCGCGCGATGCGCGACGTAGCCCGTATAGCGCGGCGGCTCCGCGCCGAGCAGGTGCTCGCGGATCCGCGAATTCACGCCGTCGGCGCCGATCACGATGTCGGCCGTGTCGACGCTGCCGTCGGCGAACGTGAGCCGCACGTCGTCGCCCGTGTCCTCCACCGAGGCGAGCCGCTTGCCGAAGCGGATCGTGCCGGGCGTCACGGCCTGCGTCATCAGCGCATGGAAATCGCCGCGATGGACGGTCAGATAGCTCGCGCCGTACGTGCTGCGCGCATGGTCGCCGAGCGGAATCCGCGCGAGCACGTCGGCCGTGCGCCAGTCGCGGCTGTACCAGCAATCGGGATGCGAGCCCATCGCATCGAGCGCGTCCTCGCAGCCGATCCGCCGCATGATCTTCATGACGTTCGGGCCGAGATGAATCCCCGCGCCGAGGCGCGAAAACGCGGGCGCCTGCTCGTACAGCACGACGTCGTGGCCGGCGCGCTGCAGCAGCGCCGCGGCGGCCGTGCCGCCGAGACCGGCGCCGATGATTGCGATACGGGGTGTGCTCATGCGGATCTCCTGATCGTGAGCCCGGCGCCGGACCTGACGCGAGAACGGGCGGATTGAACGGTGTTGATGTAGCGTACACACTCAATTTATTTGTGACAAGCGGATTGTCGGCACGTGTTTTCAGCTTCGGGAAAACACCAATATTTCGCCATTAACTCTTATATTCCGTCGTTATGAGGGCTCGTCGCTGAATTTTGACCCATTGTCATTTTCAAATGTACACACTAGACTTTGCTCGAACCCGCGCGATCGCCCGCCAGCACAGCGCCCCTCCCTCACCGACACGGAGCCTCCCCGTCATGAGCAAGACCTATCGCATCGGCCAGATCGTGCCGAGTTCCAACACGACGATGGAAACGGAAATCCCCGCGATGCTGCGGCTGCGCGAAACGATCCGGCCCGAGCGCTTCACGTACCACTCGAGCCGGATGCGGATGAAGCAGGTCGTCAAGGAAGAGCTGGCGGCAATGGACGCCGAATCCGACCGCTGCGCGGTCGAGCTGTCCGACGCGCGCGTCGACGTGCTCGGCTACGCCTGCCTCGTCGCGATCATGGCGATGGGGCACGGCTATCACCGCGTGTCGCAGGCGCGCCTGACCGAACATACGGCCGACAACGGTGCGCGCGCGCCGGTGCTGACGAGCGCGGGCGCGCTCGTCGACGCGCTGCGCGTGATCGGCGCGAAGCGGATCGTCGTCGTCGCGCCGTACATGAAGCCGCTGACCGAGCTCGTGGTCGACTACATCCGCAACGAGGGCTACGACGTGATTGCGTATCGTGCGCTCGAAATCCCCGACAACCTCGAGGTCGGCCGCCACGATCCGGCGCGGCTGCCCGACATCGTCAAGACGCTCCCGTATCAGGACGCCGACGCGATCGTGCTGTCCGCCTGCGTGCAGATGCCGTCGCTGCCGGCCGTCGCGAAAGTCGAGGCCATGACCGGCAAGCCGGTGATCACGGCCGCGATCGCGACGACCTACGCGATGCTGCGCGAACTCGATCTCGAGCCGATCGTGCCCGGCGCGGGCGCGCTGTTGTCCGGCGCGTACTGAACGCGCGTGTCCGACGGAGCTTTCACGATGTCCTCGACTTTCCTGTACGGCGCGAACGTACGCGCCAACGGCATTCGCCAACACTACCTGCGCTACGGCGGCGCAACCGGCGCGCGCGCGACGCGTGCGGCGATCGTGCTGATTCCCGGCATCACGAGCCCTGCGATCACGTGGGGCTTCGTCGGCGAAGTGTTCGGCGCCGCGTTCGATACGTACGTGCTCGACGTGCGCGGCCGCGGGCTCTCCGACGCGTCGCCCACGCTCGACTACAGCCTCGATGCGCAGGCCGACGACGTCGCGGCGCTGGTCGCCGCGCTCGGCCTGTCGCGCACGAGCCTCGTCGGCCATTCGATGGGCGCGCGCATCGCCGCACGCGCCGCGCGGCGCGGCATCCGCGGGCTCGAATCGGTCGTGCTCGTCGATCCGCCCGTGTCGGGCCCCGGCCGCCGCGCGTATCCGGGCAAGCTGCCGTGGTACATCGATTCGATCGCGCTCGCACGTGCGGGCACCGACGCCGAAGGGATGCGCGCGTTCTGCCCGACGTGGACCGACGCGGAGCGGCAGCTGCGCGCCGAGTGGCTGCATACCTGCGACGAGCGCGCGGTGCGCGCCTCGTACGAAGGCTTTCACACCGACGACTTCCACGCGGACGCCGCGCAGCTCGCGGTGCCGTCGCTGCTGATCACGGCCGAGCGTGGCGACGTGGTACGCGACGACGACGTCGCGGAACTGCAGCGCGCGACGCCGTCGATGCGGCACGTGCGCGTGCCCGATGCCGGCCACATGATTCCGTGGGACAACGCACGCGGCTTCTATGCGGCGTTCGGCGACTTCCTCGGCGCGCCGCTCGCGGCCTGACGCCGTCTTTCCCTCACGCCTTTACCGGAGCCGACGATGCCAGTCAGCGACACCCAACTGATCGACGCGTGGAAGCAGGTGCTCACGCTGTCGCGCCTCGAACCGGGCCAGACCGTCACGATCCTGACGAGCGCGGCCACCCATCCTCAGACGCTGTCGTGCGCGCTGATCGCGACGCAATCGATGGGCGCGATCGTGAACCGGCTCGACCTGCCGCCCGTCAACGGCGACAAGGCATTCAGCCGCGATCCGCTTGCGTACCTCGGCACGACGCCGCTGACCGGCAACCGCGCCGCGATCGCGGCGCTGCAGGCGAGCGATCTCGTGCTCGACCTGATGACGCTGCTGTTCTCGCCGGAGCAGCACGACATCCTGAAGTCCGGCACGAAGATCCTGCTCGCCGTCGAGCCGCCCGAAGTGCTGGTGCGCATGGTGCCGACGCTCGCCGATCGCGCGCGTGTGCTGGCCGCGACGAAGCAGATTGCCGCCGCGCGCGAGATGCGCGTGAGCTCGGCCGCCGGCACCGCGTTCGTCTGCCCGCTCGGCGATTTCGCGCCGACGGCCGAGTACGGCTTCGTCGACGCGCCGGGCCGCTGGGATCACTGGCCGAGCGGCTTCGCGCTCACCTACCCGAACGATCGCACGGCGCGCGGCACGATCGTCATCGATCGCGGCGACATCCTGCTGCCGCAGAAGCACTACGTGAGCGAGCCGATCGTGCTGACCGTCGAGGGCGGCTATGCGACGCGCATCGAAGGCGGCGTCGACGCCGATCTGCTGCGCGACTACATGGACACGTTCGCCGATCCCGAAGGCTATGCGATCTCGCATATCGGCTGGGGGCTGCAGCCGCGCGCGCGCTGGTCGACGCTCGGTCTCTACGACCGCGAAGCGACGATCGGCATGGACGCGCGCGCCTTCGAGGGCAACTTCCTGTTCTCGCTCGGCCCGAACAACGAAGGCGGCGGCAGCCGCACGACGACGTGCCACATCGACATCCCGCTGCGCCGCTGCACGGTCGAACTCGACGGCCACGCCGTCGTGCGCGACGGGCGCGTGACGGACCAACCCGCCTGACGAGACCCACGATGAACGACCTCTCCCACCACGCCGAAGCGCAGGTGTACCGCGAACAGGGTTTCGGCACGCCGTTGCCGCCGCAGGGCAATCTCGCGCTGCTGATCGTCGACTTCGTCGTCGGGTTCGCCGATCCGGCGACGTTCGGCGGCGGCAACATCGCGCCGGCGATCGCGCGCACGACGCAGGCGCTCGCGATCGCCCGGCAACGCGGCTGGCCGGTCGCGCACAGCCGGATCGTCTATGCAGACGACGGCAGCGACGACAACGTGTTCTCGCTGAAGGTGCCCGGCATGGCGACGCTGACCGAGCACCACCCGAACAGCGCGATCGTGCCGGAACTGACGCCCGCGCGCGGCGAGCTCGTCGTGCGCAAGACCGTGCCGTCCGCGTTCTTCGGCACGCAGCTCGCGCCCTGGCTCGCGCAGCGCGCGGTGCAGACGCTGCTCGTCGCCGGTGCGGTGACGAGCGGCTGCGTGCGCGCGAGCGTCGTCGACGCGATGTCGCACGGGTTCCGTCCGCTCGTGCTCGCCGATTGCGTCGGCGATCGGGCGATCGCACCGCACGAAGCGAATCTGTTCGACATGCAGCAGAAATATGCGGCCGTGATGCCGCTCGACGATGCGATCGCGGCGATCGATGCGATGGACGCGACACATGCGACGCACGCGCCCGCGCGCTGAGCCGATGCGCATCGCGGCCGAACTGCGCCGCACCGATCGCGACGCGCTCGACGCCGGCCACATCCGCCTTTGACGCCGCGTTTTTGGCCGCCTAGAGTCGATCGGGCGGCCGCGCGAATCGTTCGGGAATGGCCCGGCAACGACGCGGCGATCGTGCCGCGCACCGTCACGAACGACTTTCGCGCGGCACCCGCCGCGCCGCCACCCAGGACACCTGCTCCGTGAACCGCTCCGAACTGCTCGCGCGCACCGGCTGCCTGACCGTGATTCGGCCGCCCGCACCGCCGGTGAAGCCGGCGCCCGGCCAGCCGGGCAGCCTGTCGTCCTATGTGCCGGCGCTGCCCGAAGTATTCGTCGCGATCGTCGACGACGGTCGCATCCTCGCCTTCAACGGTCACGTCGACCTCGGCACCGGCATCCGCACGTCGCTCGCGCAGATCGTCGCCGAGGAACTCGACGTGCCGGCCGCGCGCGTGACCATGGTGCTCGGCGATACGGCCGCGACGCCGAACCAGGGCCCGACCATCGCGAGCGCGACGATCCAGATTTCGGCCGCACCGCTGCGCTGCGCCGCCGCACAGGCGCGACATGCGCTGCTTGCGCTGGCCGCCGAGCGGTTCGGCGTCGATGCCGGGCAACTGCGCGTCGACGACGGCACGATCTCGGCCGTCGACCGCAGCGGCGTGCTGCGCCGGGCAAGCTACGCCGAACTCGTCGCGCAGCGCCGCATCGCGCTGACGCTCGACCCGCACACGCGCACGAAGGATCCGGCGCAGTACCGCATCGTCGGCCGCGCGTCGCCGCGTGTCGACCTGCCCGCGAAAGCGACCGGCGAACTCACGTTCGTGCACGACGTGCGCGTGCCCGGCATGCTGCACGGCCGCGTCGTGCGGCCGCCGTATGCCGGCCACGACAGCGGCCCATTCGTCGGCGCGTCGCTGCTCGACGTCGACCGCACGTCGGTGGCCGACGTGCCGGGGCTCGTCGCGGTCGTGACGATCGGCGACTTCGTCGGCGTCGTCGCCGAGCGCGAGGAGCACGCGATCCGCGCCGCGCGGCAGCTGCGCGTCGTATGGCGCCCGCATCCGCCGCTGCCGCCGCTCGACGATCCGGCGGCGGCGATCGCCGCCGCGCCCGCGAAGCCGCGCCTGCTGCTCGACGAAGGCGACGTCGAAGCCGCCCGCACGTTGCCCGACACGCTCACGCTGACGCGCACCTATACGTGGCCGTTCCAGATGCATGCGTCGATCGGACCGTCGTGCGCGGTCGCCGACTATCGCGCACCCGGCGACGGGCGCATCACCGTATGGTCCGGCACGCAGAACCCGGTGTCGCTGCGCTACGACCTCGCGACGCTCGTCGCGCGCGACGAAGCCGATATCGACATCGTGCGGATGGAAGCGGCCGGCTGCTACGGCCGCAACGGCGCCGACGACGTCTGCGGCGATGCGCTGCTGCTGTCGCGCGCGGTCGGGCGCCCGGTGCGCGTGCAGCTGATGCGTGCGGACGAGCATCTGTGGGAACCGAAAGGCGCGGGCCAGCAGATGCGCGTGACGGGCACCGTATCGCGCGACGGCCGCCTCGTCGGCTACGACTTCGCGACGCGCTACCCGTCGAACGACGCGCCGCTGCTTGCCGCGCTGCTGAGCGGCACGATCGCACCCGAGCCGCGCGTGTTCGAGATGGGCGACCGCACGGCCGTGTCGCCGTATGTCTGCGCGCATCGGCGCTTCGTCTGCGAGGATCTCGCGCCGCTCGTGCGCGCGTCGTGGTTGCGCGGCGTCTCGGCGTTGCCGAACTCGTTCGCGCACGATGCGTTCGTCGACGAATGTGCGGCGCTGACGGGCGTCGATCCGCTTGCGTTCCGCATTCGCCATCTGCAGGACGCGCGCGCGATCGAATTGCTGCATGCCGTGGCCGAACGCGCGGGCTGGGCGCCGCACGTACGCCGCGATCCCGATCCGGCGCGCGTCGTACGCGGGCGCGGCATCGCGTACGCGCGCTACGTGCACAGCCGCTTTCCCGGTTTCGGCGCGGCGTGGTCTGCGTGGATCGTGGATCTGAGCGTCGATCGCGTGACCGGCGAGATCCGCGTCGAGCGCGTGACGGTCGGACAGGACACCGGCACGATGATCAATCCGGACGGCGTGCGCCATCAGATTCACGGCAACGTGATCCAGGTGCTGAGCCGCACGCTGAAGGAGCGCGTGCGCTTCGCCGACGGCAAGGTCGCGTCGCGCGAATGGGCCAGCTATCCGATCCTGACCTTCGCGGAAGTGCCGGACGTCGACGTCGTGCTGATGCCGCGACAGGGCGAACCGCCGCTCGGTGCCGGCGAATCGGCGTCGGTGCCGGGGCCAGCCGCGGTCGCGAACGCGCTGTTCGACGCGACCGGCGTGCGGTTCTACGCGCCGCCTTTTACGCCGGAGACGATTCGCGCCGGACTGCGCGACGCCGGCCGCTTGCTCGCGGGCGAGGCGGCCGGCACGCGCGCGGCGGCCGATACCACCTAGCCGCCGTTCGTCGCGATCGAGGTGACCGCGAACGGAACGCGCCGATCACGCGTCACTCGGCGCCCTCTTCGTCCATCATCTTGCGCAGCAGAAACTGCAGCGCGACGCGCTCGCCCGGATTGAGCGTCCCGTACGTGCGTTCCGTCACCTGACGCGCGAACGGCACCGTGCGGTCGATCAGTGCGAGGCCGGCGGCCGTCGCACGCACGAGCAGCTTGCGGCCATCGTTCGGATCGGGCAACACCTCGATCAGCGCGCGCGTCTTCAACCGCTCGACGACGCCGCGTATCGTCGCCTGGTCGATCGCGGTCGCCTTCACGATGTCGTTCAGCGAACTCGCCTGCCGCTCCTTCACCGCGCACAGCGTGACGAACTGCGCGGCCGTCAGATCCGAATCCGGAATCGCTTCCTGGAAGATCGCGACGTGTCGCTGATACGCGCGGCGCAGCAAGTGCCCGATCTGGTCGTGAAAGTCGTAGGAATCCCTGGAAGACGCCATGAAAGTCGCGGCTCGCACCGCATGAAAACGGAAAGACATGGAGTGTACACCCTCAAATCGGCGCAAGCGGTGCATGGCGATGCTTCATTGCGGTGCGTCAACAGACGGCGGCGCGATGCGTGCGGCTGGCGCGCGCATCGCGGTGTAACGAGCGCCGCGCGACTCCGGCGCGTTCGGTGCATGAATCGCACGCATCGCTACGCCGCGCCCCCGATCCAGCGTACACGCGCCATTTTCGAGCGTAGTCATACAATTTTCCTGCACGCTTCGTGCCTCGTAACGGTGCCAATCATTCCCAACGAAACTCAGCCGAATATCGCGTTTACACCAGTGTTTTCGATACCTTTCCGCCTGTCGCGCGCTGCGCTTCCGGAGCCCGCCGAGATTTCTTATTTTATAGTGTGTACGCTCTTTAATTGGCGTGCTATACAGACTCAAGCGCGCGCCGAAGCACGCTCGCGTCGACCCTCGAGCCATTTCCTCCGTCACTTACGAACAGGGGTTATCCCATGTCTACCGCCCACCCGAGTGCCGCCGTCGCCGCCGACGACGCGCAGCACGGCGCGCTCTACCGCAAGGTCACGCTGCGCCTGATCACGCTGTTCTGTCTGTGCTATTTCGCCGCGTATCTCGACCGCATCAACATCGGGCTCGCGAAGCTGCAGATGCTCGACGCGCTGAAGTTCAGCGATGCCGTGTACGGGCTCGGCGCCGGCCTGTTCTTCGGCGGCTACATCCTGTTCGAGGTGCCGAGCAACCTGATCCTGCAACGTGTCGGCGCGAAGCTGTGGATCGCACGAATCATGATCACGTGGGGGCTGCTGTCGGGCGCGACGATGTTCGTGCAGACGCCGATGCAGTTCTATGTCGTGCGTTTCCTGCTCGGCGCCGCGGAAGCCGGTTTCCTGCCGGGCGTGCTGCTGTATCTGACGCAGTGGTATCCGGACGCGCGTCGCGCGCGGATCGTCGCGCTGTTCATGGTCGGCCTGCCGCTGTCGAGCATGATCGGCAGCCCGATCTCCGGCTGGATCATGCGGGCGTTCGACGGCGTGCACGGGCTCGGCGGATGGCAGTGGCTGTTCCTGCTCGAAGCGCTGCCGTCGGTACTGCTCGGCTTCGCGGTGCTCCGCTGGCTGCCGAACCGGATCGAGTCCGCGCAATGGCTGAACGACGACGAGAAGCGCGTACTGCGCGCCAACCTCGATCGCGATCCGTCGGGGAACAAGAGCCACGCGCTCGGTCGTGCGTTCTCCGATCCCAAGGTATGGGCGCTCGGGCTGATCGACCTGTGCGTGCTGCTCGGGCTGTACGCCGTGAGTTTCTGGCTGCCGACGATCCTGCGCGACACCGGCGTGAAGGACGCCTATCACATCGGCTGGCTGATGGTGATTCCGAACGCGGCGGCCGTCCTCGCGACGCTCTATTGCGGCGCGAGCTCCGACCGCGCACGCGAACGACGCTGGCATATCGTCGTGCCGTTCGTCGTGTCGGCGGTCGCGCTGGCGATCGCGGCGACGTCGTCGCACGGCACGGTCGGCACCGTCGTGCTGTTCTCGCTGATCAACGCGGGCGCGGCCGCCGCGATGCCGGTCGTGTGGGCGCTGCCGTCGACGTTCCTCAAGGGATCGGCGGCCGCCGGCGGCATTGCGTTCGCCTGCTCGATCGCGAACCTCGGCGGATTCGGCAGCACCTACTTCATCGGCTGGCTGCGCGACACGTTCCACTCGCAGAGCGCGGGCCTCTACGCGTTCGCCGCTTGCATGCTGATCGGCTGCGCGCTCGCGCTCGCATATCCGGCCAAGCTCGTGAACCGGTAAAACGCATGCGCGCGCAACGTCACGGCATCGTTGTGCGCGCATCGATCGTCGATGTGGGAAACGCTGGAAAGACGATCGTTTAAAACGGTTTCGCGTGTCGTGACCACTTACGCGATGCTGCATGCCGCATTGCATCGCCACCTTTTTACAATCGTCGGAACGATCGCACGCGCGCATCATCGTGCCACCGAACGCACGCGCGATCGCACGATCGCCATCGCACCGCCGCATCGTCGCGCGGCCGCCGTTTCACTCGTCCTCGTGCCGAACGGGCACGCTCTTTGCGACTTGGTCGCGCCTGCCGACCCGGCAGACGACTACTTCCCTGAACCCGGCGTTGCGCCCCGCGCGAACGATTCGCGCGGCAGGACCGCATCGCAAGCAGGTTTTCTGAACGAGAGGACGACATGAAATCCATTCGAACTTTGGTGGCGCTGTGCTCGGTGATCTCCGTACTCGCCGCATGCGGGGGAGGCGACGGCAACGACCTCGGTACCGAACTCGGGATCTCGAAGCCGCAGGCGCGCTTCATCAACGCGGTGCCGGCCGGCCCGAACCTCGACTACTACCTGAACGCGAAGGTCGACGCGTCGGGCGTCGCGTACAAGGGCGTGACGCGGTATCACGACATCGATTCGGGCGGGCAGACCGCGAGCTACGACGTATCGGGAACGAACACGACGGTCGCGTCGCAGTCGTTCAATGCGGCGAACGGCCATCACTACACGACGATCGCGCTGCCGAGCACGTCGTCCGCGATTTCGGTCGTCGACGATCCGTATGACAAGGGCCTGCTCTCCGACAAGGCGCGCGTGCGCAGCTTCAACGCATCGCCGAACGCGCAGAACGTCGACGTCTATGTCGTGCCGCCGAACACCGACATCACGACGCAAACCCCGACGCTGACAGGCGCCGCGTACCAGAACGCATCGCCGCCTTCCGGTCAGGACTCGGTCTATCTGAACGGCGGCACCTATCAGATCGTCGTGACGACGGCGGGCAGCAAATCGCCGATTCTGAAGACCGCGCCGGTCACGCTGAACAACAACGCGGACTGGCTGATCGTGACGATTCCGTCGGGCGGTATCGGCGACGTCACGCCGAACGACATTCACGTGCTCGTCGCGCAAGGCAACGACGCCGACACGTCCGCACAGGAACTCGGGCCGCAGTAACAGGGCCCACGATGCGCTGCCACCGGCAGCGCGGCCCGCGCATCGCCTGGTGCGCGGGCGGCTTTCTTCCTTTCTTCCTTATTCGATCCGTTCCAGACAGATCACGTGCTCGGCGCGGCTCGAATCGCCATGCGGGACTTCGACATCGCCGACGTGACGCACGCGCCAGCCGGGGCGCGTCGCGATCAGCGGCATGTTGCCGTCCGGGCGGCTTTCGATGCCGCCGAGCCCCTCGTCCGGCGTGTCGACGCTTTCGTCGAGCGACGCATTCGAATAAATCACGTTGTCGTGCCACTTCGACGCGCCGGTCCGGGCTTCGAGGCCCTTGCCGTCGACGTCGACCGCGTTGTCCGTCATCGCCATGTTGGCGTTGTCGATCGTGACGATGCGGCCGCCTGCGCGGCGCACGGGATCGCCGCTGTCCACCGCGTGCGCATCTCGATCGATCGGCGGCAAGCCGGTCGGCGCCTTGCCCGCGACGGCCTCCGGCGATAGCGGCCGCTGCGCGAACTCCTTCGCCTGGGTGGCGGCGCTCGGCATTTCGTGGCCGGCCGCCGGCGTTTTCGCGGGGCTTTGCGCGATCGTTTCCTGCTGCTGTTTCGGGGTAGGGTTCGATTCGGCGTTCTGCATCACATCTCCTGTCCCGGCTGCGCGCACCGGCGCCGAGCCGGCACGCCGCTCCGGGAATCGCTACACGGTCCTTGCAAATCTTTCATGCGACGGGCACGGCGCGGCCCGGCGCGTCGACGCGCCCCGGCCGGCCGTCGCAGCGGCGCGCGAGCCGCGCGCCGCGACGCGTCCGTCAGCCGCCGCTCGCGCCGCTCGGCGTCGACGCCGCACCCGGCATGCTCGCGCCGGTATCGGCCCCGGTGCCGGCCGCGCCGCTGCTCGGCGTGCCCGACGGCGCGGTCGCCGGCGCGTTCGACATGCTGCCCGACGACGTCTGGTCGGAACTCGTGCTGTCCGATTTCTTCTGGCAGCCTGCGCCTGCCGCCATGCCGGCGATCAGGACGCCGGCGAAAACGGCTCGGCATACGTGACGAAATGAATATCGCTGCATGACACCTCCCGCTGATGTCGGTGGATGGGAACTCGTTCACGAGCAATACGCGTACCGGCCTGGCCATTCGTTTTTCAGATGAGGGCCAGCCGAATATTTAATTTCCCATCGCGGGACGCGCCCACCATACTCGCGAACGAATCCCGACCATAACGGTCACGATGCGGTGCGCAACGCCGTCTGCAGCCGCGACCGGGGCCGGATTGCCGATACGGAAGGAGACACCGGCGTGCAACTGGAAACTGCCTGTCGCGCAGGCATCGTGCTCGGCGCTGGCGACGCGTCGCATCGAATCGACGCGGCCCCGCGTGGTCCTGCGCCGGGCCCGCGACTGCGCACTCGCGCTCGCGGCGCCAGCGCTAGCGCCGGCGCATCGCCGCGACGGACCGCGACATGCGTGAGCGCGTAGCACCGCACGTCGCCGAGCGCGACGCCGACGCCGACGCCGCAAACACGCTCGACATGCTCGATGCGCGGCTGATGCGCATGCTGCTCGTGCTGCTGACCGAGCGCACGGTGTCGCGCGCGGCCGTGCGGCTGAACATGTCGCAGCCGGCGACGAGTGCCGCGCTGAAACGGCTGCGTACGCTGCTCGGCGATCCGCTGCTCGTGCGCAGCCGCTACGGGATGGTGCCGACCGAGTTCGGCGGCCGGCTGATCGAGCCGCTGCGCAATGCGCTGCGCGTGATCGACTTCATCCGGCTCCAGCAGCCGCGCTTCGACGCGCGTACGTCGGTACGCACGTACCGGATCGGCTGCCCCGACTATCTGAACGTGCTGTTCGTGCCGAAGCTCGTCGCGCTGTTCCGCGCACGTGCGCCGCAGGCGCAGCTCGTGTTTCATCCGCTCGGCGACGGCTTCGACGACGAACGCGCGCTCGCCAACGGCGAACTCGATGTCGTGATCGACAATCGCCCCGCGCGCGGCGCGCGATTTCGGCAGGATCGGCTGTTCGACGACCGGATCGTGTGCCTGATGCGCGCGACGCACCCGCTCGCGCGGCGCGGCGCGATCTCGGCCGCAGAATTCGCCGATGCGCCGCAGCTCTGCCCGACGCCGTCGTGGCTCGAAGCGTCCGGTGCGATCGACCGGCAACTCGAGCGCGTCGGACTGCGGCGGCGCATCGTCGTCACGCTGCCGCACTTCGAGCTGGCCGCGCATGCGCTCGTGCGCTCGGACCTCGTGCTGACCACGACGTACCGGCTCGCATGTCATTACGCGAAACTGCTGCCGCTGTGCGTCATCGCGTTACCGGCCGATCCGCCCGAGGTCGGCTATCGGATCACATGGAACGAAGCGGGTTCGTGCGTCGACGGCGTGCGCTGGCTGCGCGAGCTGATTGCCGAAGCGACGCGCAGTTGGTTCGATGCCGAGGCTGCGCAGCCGGCCGTCACGGCGCTGCCTGCCGCGGCGACGTCGGCTGCATCGACCGCCGCGACGTCCGAACCTGCGCGCGCACGGCCGGGTGGCCGTCCGTCACGTTGCACGTCGCGCTCCATTCGGACCGCGCGCTGCGCACGTCACACACGTATCGCGTCGAAACCGCACTGACCGTCGCGCCGTACGCGCGATCGCACGCCCGCTGCGCTTTCTTATGATGTGTGCCGCGCGAACGCAAGCAGCACCGACAAGGACACGATCGACCCGATCGTCGACAGCAGGATCGTGCGCGACGTCACCTGCGCTTCGCGTCCATAGAATTCCGCGAGCATATAAGGCCCCGTGCCGGTCGGCAGCGCCGCGAGCACGACGGCGATCTGCGCGAGCACCGGCGGCAGCGCGAACACGCGCACGCCGAGCCACCATGCGAGCGCGGGCTGGACGAAGAGCTTCGTCGCGGTCAGCGCGATGCTGCCGCGCGGCGTGTCGCCGGATGCCTCGCGCTTCTCCGCGAGAAACAGCCCGAGGCTCACGAGCGCGCACGGGCTGGCCGCCGCGCCGAGCAGCTTCAGGAACGTCTGCGCGGGCGCGGCGAGCGTCACGTGGGCGGCCGCGACACCGACGCCCGCGAGCGGCGCGACGATCAGCGGATTGCGCAGCAGCGCGCCGACGACCTTCCACATGAGCCTCAGCGGCGCGCGGTCGCGCTGCAGCCCGATCTCGATGACGACGATAGCGCCGGCGAACAGCACGCAGGCGACCAGAATCGTCGCGATCGTGGTCGGCGTCAGGCTGTCGGTGCCGAAGGCCAGCAGACACAGCGGAAAGCCGAGATAGCCGGTGTTCGGATACGACGCGGCGATCGCGTCGATGCTCGCATCGGCGAGCGGCCGCCCGGCGAGCACACGCCATATGAGCACGCCGCCGAACACGGCCGCGCAGGTCAGCGCGAACGTCGCGACGAAGGCCGGCTGATAGAGCTGATGCCACGAGGCCTGCGCCATGATCTGGAACAGCAGCGCGGGCAGCGCGAGCCAGACGACGAACCGGTTCAGTTCGGACGCGGCCGCCGGACCGAGCACGCCACGCTTGCGGCACAAAAAACCTGCCGCGATCAGCCCGAACACGGGCAACAGAATCTCGATCGTCGATGACATCTTGGACACGCTGCGTGAAACCGGAACGCGCAAGCTTAATGGTTCCGCGCGGCTGAGTCCAATGTGCACGCCGATGAGCACGGCTCGCCCCGCCTGTCGCAACCGGTTGTGTAAGCAACTTGTATGCAGCGTGCGGGCCGCCGAATGCCGCGGCGGCGCAGTACGAATATGCATTTCGCGATTCGATGTTTGTCTGCGCGAGGCCGAATCCGTAATCTGCCCGTCAGCCGCGCACCCCGCGCGGATGACCGAGGACCCGCCGCCATGCATTCGTCTCCGTCCCGCAGCCGACGCCGCGCACTGCTGCGCGTCGCGGCCGTCGCCGCCGCACCGCTGACCGGCAGCCTTGCGCGACCCGTGCGCGCAGCCGGCACCGATGTGTCGGGCGTCACGCTCGTGCTCGGCGATCAGGCAGGCGGCCTGCGTGCACTCGCCGAAGCCGCACGGGTGCTCGACGGCGTGCCGTACCGGTTCCGCTGGGCGAATTTTCAAGGCGCCGCGCCGCTGTTCGAAGCGCACCGCGCGGGTGCGATCGACCTCGCGCCGGCCGGCGACCTGCCCGTGCTGACCGCCGCGCTTGGCGATCCGGCGCTGCGGATCGTCGCGACGCGCGTCGGCTCGCCGACCTCGCTCGGCATCGTCGTGCAGCCCGACTCGCCGGTGCGCACGGTCGCGGACCTGAAGGGACGCACCGTCGTCGTATCGTCGGCGCGCGGCAGCATCTCGCAGTATCAGCTGTACGGCGCGCTGCGCGAGCACGGGCTCGCCCCGACCGACGTCGACGTGCGCTTCGTGCTGCCCGTCGATGCGTTCGCCGCGTTCGAGGCCAAGCAGATCGCGATCTGGGCGACCTTCGATCCGTACTACGGCCATGTGGTGCGGCGCGGTGCGCGCGTCGTGCGCGACGGCAGCGGCATCAATTCGGGACTCGCATTTCTCACGTCGCCGGTCGACACGCTGAACGATCGCGCGAAACGCGCGGCGCTCGCCGACGTACTCGCACGGCTCACGCGCGCCGGTCAATGGGCGCTGTCGCATCCGGCCGACTACGCGAGCGTCTATGCGTCGCTCACGCGCCTGCCGCCCGATGCAGCCGCCGATATCGCGCGCCGTGCGGCACTCGCGCAGCGCAGCGTGTCGCGTGCCGATATCGACGTGCTGCAGCGCGTCGCGGACCGCGCGGCGGCCGATGCGATCCTGCCGAAACGGGTCGATGTCGCGTCGATCGCGATACCGAACGTTTCCGCGACGTAGCGCACGGCGCTCAGCCCTCAGCGCGGCTTGGACATGTCGAGATCCGGCACGTCGTCGCCGAACGTCGAGGCGACCAGCGTGCGCATTGCGGCGACCAGCAGCGTCGGCCCCGACTGGTTGAACGTGCAGCGCTCGCCCGCGGCCGGCACCGCGCGATGCAGCACGGCGCGCCACGGGCCGCTACCGCCCTCGCGCTCGAACGCGGCGAACGGCAGCCGCTCGACGATCGGGCCGCCGTCGGCCCATGACGACGACGGCGCGAACGGCACGGGCGCGCCGCCCGGCTGGCCAGCCACCGTGCAGCCCGACGCGTCGACGCGCGGCGCGGCGCGATCTATCGCCATCGCCACCCAGTAATCGAGCGCCGCGCCCGTCAGGTCCTCGACTTGCATGCCCGCCTCCGCTCCGTATCGACCGGCGGCACCGCGGCCGCCGCGCGCGCCGCCTATCCGCGCCACCGTCTTTGATCTCCGCATCAACGCGATAAGCATAGTTCAAATCGTTGTTTGTCCGTGCCGGGAGCGTCATCGAGAATGACCCGACGGGTTCGCGCCCGGTTTCGTTCCCCTAACGTTTCCACTTCGATCGATCCATGCTTCCACTGCGTCTGCTGCGATCGCTGCTGATCGCCTCCGTCTTCGCGCTGCCGGCCGCCGCCGCGCACGCGGACAAACCCGCCGTCATCCGCATCGGCGTCGCGCAGCAAGGTGCCGGCGACCCACCGACCTTCGGCGGCTCGTCCGCCGCGACCGTGCAATTGCAGCAGCTCGTCGAGAAGGAATTCGCGGCCGACGGCATCAAGGTGCAGTGGCTGTTCTTCAAGGGCGCCGGGCCGGCCGTCAACGAAGCGATCGCCAACAAGGCGCTCGACTTCGCGTACCAGGGCGACCTGCCCGCCGTGCTCGCGCGCGCCAACGGGCTCAAGACGCATCTGCTGCTCGCCACCAGCGTCCGCTCGGGCGTCAAGATCGCGGTGCCGCCCGATTCCGACATCAAGTCGATCAAGGACCTGAAGGGCCGCCGCGTCTCGATCTTCCGCGGCACGAACCTGCAGCTCGTCGCCGACAACGCACTCGCGAAGAACGGCCTCGACGAACGCGACCTGCGCGTGACCAACCTCGACACCGCGAGCGCGCTGGTCGCGCTGGCGTCGAAGGGCATCGACGCGTCGGTGAACGACTATCAGCTGTACAAGCTGCGCGACGCGGGGCTCGCGAAAATCATCTACGAATCGCAGAACGACGGCCCGCAGTTCACGCGCCAGACACACCTGCTCGTGCTCGACGATTTCGAGCGCGCGCATCCCGACATCGTGCAGCGCGTGGTCGACGCGGTCGTGAAAGGCGCGCGCTGGTCGTCCGACGAAGCGAACCGCGATGCGCTGTTCAAGCTGTGGGCGAAGAGCGGCGTGCCGGTGTCGTCGTGGCAGGCCGACTATGCGAACCAGCGCCTGAAGGATCGCCTGTCGCCGCTGATCGACCCGTTCCTCGTCGCGCGCTACAAGGCCGTCGCGCAGGATGCGCTGCGGCTGAAGCTGATCCGCCAGCCGATCGACGTCGACGGCTGGTTCGAGCCGAAGTATCTCGACAACGCGCTGCGCGCGCAGAAGCTCGAACAGTACTGGCCGCGCTACGACGCGTCCGGCAAGCCGCTGTCCTGAACCGGAGCCGCCGATGAGCGACACCGCGATCCCGATCCCGTCGTCCGACCCGCATGCGCTCGGCGCGTCGTCGCGCCGTCGCGCGGCCGTGAAGCGGCTGGCGTGGCTGCTCGCGCCGTGGGCGCTGCCCGCGCTGCTGTTCACGCTATGGAGCATCGGCAGCGCGCGCGGCTGGATCGCGCCGCAGATCCTGCCGCCCCCCGATCAGGTCTATCATGCGCTCGCCGAACTCGCGGCGAGCGGCGATCTCCTGCGCCATACGCTGATCAGCCTGCAGCGCGTGCTGGTCGGGTTCGCGGCCGGCACGCTGCTCGGCTTCGCGATCGGCGCGGCGCTCGGCCTGTCGCGCACGTTCGAAGCGTACGTGCTGCCGAGCTTCAATGCGCTGGTGCAGATTCCTGTGCTCGGCTGGCTGCCGTTCCTGCTGCTGCTCGTCGGCGTCGGCGAGCCGCTCAAGTACCTGCTGATCGCGCATGCGGCATTGGTGCCGGTCACGCTGAGCACGCTGCAGGGCTTTCGTCAGACGCCCGCCGCGCTCGACGAGGTCGCGCGCGGATTCGGCTACACGCGCCGCCAGCGCATCGTCCACGTCGTGCTGCCGGCCGCCGTGCCGACGCTCGCGACCGGCGTGCGGCTCGCGTTCACGAAGTCGTGGCTCGCGCTCGTCGTCGTCGAGCTCGTCGCGTCGTCCGAAGGGCTCGGCTACCTGATCGTGTACGGCCGGCAACTGTTCCAGCTCGATCTCGTGATGGCCGCCGTCGTCGTGGTCGGCGCGGTCGGCCTGCTGATCAACCGGCTGCTCGACGCGCTCGAAGCGCGCCTGCGGCGCGGCGTGCCGTCCGCGTTTCGCGGCTGACGCCATGTGCCGCGCTTCCCGAGGAATCCTGTCATGCCGCATTCTGCTACGCCGATATCGCACGACGCGCAGCGCGCTACCGTCTTGACGCGACGCCGCCATGCGCCCGACTGGCGCGGCCTCGTGCTGCCGCTGGCCGCGCTCGCGATCTGGTGGGCGATCGCATCCGCGCACCTGATCAACAGCGGGCTGCTCGTCAGCCCCGCCGACGTGCTGCGCACGGCATGGACGCAGATCGCGAGCGGCGCGCTGGCCCGCGCGCTATCGGCGTCGCTTGCGCGCGAAGCATGCGGCTTCGCGATCGGCGCGACGGGCGGGCTGCTGCTCGGCACCGCGCTCGGTCTGTCGCGCATCGCGACGCGCATCGTCGGCCCGAGTTTCGACACCTTCAAGCAGATCTCGCTGTTCGCATGGATCCCGCTGATCTCGGTCTGGTTCGGCCTCGGCGACGTCGCGAAGGTCGTGTTCCTGTCGCTCGCCGCACTACTGCCGGTGGCCGCGCATACCTGCGACGGCATTCACGCGGTGCCGCGCGCGTATGTCGACGTCGCGCGTGCGCTGCGCTATTCGCGGCTTCAGCTCGTGCGCGACGTGATCCTGCCGGCCGCGCTGCCGTCGATCTTCACCGGGCTCTACCTCGGCCTCATCTATTCGTGGCTCGCGACGCTCGGCGCCGAATACCTGCTCGTCGCCGGCAGCGGCATCGGCAACACGCTGATCGACGGCAGCGAGCAGTTCCGCATGGATCTCGTGCTGTTCGGCATCATCGTCGTCGGCGCGACCGGATGGGCGCTGAACGCGCTCGCCCGCGCGCTCGAGCGCAAGGTGCTCGCGCGGCGCGGCGACCTGAACGCCTGATCGTCCCTTTTCTCCGTGACTTCCTACGCCTGCTCCGCCATGACGACCCTCGCCTCCGATTCGCTCGACATCCTTCACGTGAGCAAACGCTATGCACAGCGCGGTGCAACGCTTGCCGTGCTCGACGACGTGTCGCTGCACGTGCGTGCCGGCGAGTTCGTCACGATCGTCGGGGCGAGCGGCTGCGGCAAGTCGACACTGCTGCGGCTGATCGCGGGGCTCGACACGGACTATGCGGGCGAGATTCGCACGGGCGACGAGGTCGTGCGCGACACCTCGCTGCAACGCGGCATCGTGTTCCAGGACCATCGGCTGTTCCCGTGGCTGACCGTCGCTCAGAACATCGAGGCCGCGCTGCGCAACGCGCCGCTCGATGCGCAGCAGAAGCGCCGCGCAGTGGCGGACCACATCGCGCTGGTCGGCCTGAACGGCTTCGAGCACGCGTATCCGAACCAGTTGTCGGGCGGCATGGCGCAGCGCGTCGCGATCGCGCGCGGCCTCGTGAACCGTCCGCGCGTGCTGCTGCTCGACGAGCCGTTCGGCGCGCTCGACGCGCAGACGCGCGCACGCATGCAGAACGAGCTGCTGCACATCTGGGAACAGGAACGCATCACGATGATCCTCGTCACGCACGACGTCGACGAGGCCGTCTATCTCGGCGATCGCGTCGTCACGATGGCGCCGCGCCCCGGCCGCATCGAGCGCATCGTCGACGTCGCGCTGCCGCGCCCGCGCCGCCGCGATTCGGCGGAGTTCGCGCGGCTGCGCGCCACGGTGCTCGCCGACTTCGACGACGGCGGCGACGACGATCGGCCGGGCGGCACGCCTGCGCGGGCCGATAAGCCGCACGCGCAGCGGATCGGCGCGTGGCGGCTCGCATGGTAGGCGCACACGCACGCATCGTTGCATCGCACGCCCGCGCATATCGATCGTTCGCATCCGCACGCTAAGGTTGTGACGATTGATCGGTTCCGGTTCCGCGCGGTCCCTGCTTGAATGGAAACCCGCACGTCCTCACCTCAGGAGACTCCCGATGTCCGAAGTCCAGCACGCCGCTCACCCGTCATCGCACGCCGCGCCGCGCACGGCCGCTGCCCCGCTCCAGCTTCGTCAGGTCGCCGGCCGGATCGGCGCCGAAATCTCCGGCGTGCGGCTGTCGGCCACGCTCGACGATGCGACGTTCGACGCGATCCAGGCCGCGCTGCTGCGCCACAAGGTGCTGTTCTTCCGCGGCCAGCATCATCTCGACGATGCCGCGCAGGAAGCGTTCGCGCGCCGTTTCGGCGACACCGTCGCGCATCCGACCGTGCCGTCCGTCGACGGCAGCGCGCATCTGCTCGAACTGGATTCCGCGCACGGCGCGCGCGCCAACTCGTGGCACACCGACGTGACCTTCGTCGACGCGTATCCGAAGATCTCGATCCTGCGTGCCGTCGTGATTCCGCCCGTCGGCGGCGACACGGTGTGGGCCAACACGGCCGCCGCGTATGCGCATCTGCCCGACACGCTGCGCACGCTCGCCGATACGCTGTGGGCCGTCCATACGAACGCGTACGACTACGCGTCGACGCATGTGCACGCCGACGAAACGCAACTGAAGCGCTACCGCGAAGTGTTCACCTCGACCGTCTACGAGACCGAGCACCCGGTCGTGCGCGTGCATCCCGAAACGGGCGAGCGCACGCTCGTGCTCGGCCACTTCGTGCAGCGGATCAAGGGCCTGTCGACGCAGGATTCCGCGCATCTGCTGCAGGTCTTCCACGAACATGTGACGCGCCTCGAGAACACCGTGCGCTGGAGCTGGCAGGAAGGCGACGTCGCGATCTGGGACAACCGCGCGACGCAGCATTACGCGATCAACGACTACGGCGATGCGCGCCGCGTCGTGCGGCGCGCGACGGTTCACGGCGACGTGCCGGTGGGCATCGACGGCCGGCAAAGCGTCGTGCTGAAAGGGCCGGGCGCGACGCTGCAGTAATGCAGTAATGCGTGTCGCGCAGGCGGCAACGGCGATGCGTCGCCGTTCGTGCCTGCGCGGCGGCCCGTGCCGCGTGACAGGAAACCCGACCATGCATCCTCGCCCGCCGAACCGGCTCGCCCACCTGTCGCGATGTCGGCCGTTCGTTCCGTTCACTTCCGCCAGGAGCGTCGCATGAGCGCCCTACTCGAACCCGCCGGCCAGCCGATCGACGTGATTCCGCTGTCCGCCCACATCGGCGCGGAGATTCGCGGCGTCGACCTGACCCAGCCGCTGACCAGCGCGCAGATCGCCGCGATCCGCCACGCACTGCTGAAATGGCGCGTGATTTTCTTCCGCGAACAATTCCTCACGCACGAGCAGCACGTCGCGTTCTCCGCGCAGTTCGGCGAACCGACGGTCGGCCATCCGGTGTTCGGTCATGTCGAAGGACACCCCGCCGTCTACTCGATCGCGAAGCATCGCAAGGCGACGCGCTTCGAAGGCGAACCGGTGCGGCGGCCGTGGACCGGCTGGCATACCGACGTCACCGCAGCCGTGAATCCGCCGTGGGCGTCGATCCTGCGCGGCGTGACGATTCCGCCGTACGGCGGCGACACGCAGTGGACCAATCTCGTGCGCGCGTACGAGACGCTGTCCGCGCCGCTGCGCGGCTTCGTCGACGGGCTGCGCGGCATTCACCGCTTCACGCCGCCGGCCGGCGCGCGCGCGACCGGCGCCTTCGACGAAGCCGTCGAGCGGCGTCCGCTCGTGACCGAGCACCCGCTCGTGCGCGTCCATCCGGAAACCGGCGAGCGTGCGCTGTACGTGAGCCCGAGTTTCCTGAAATCGATCGTCGGCCTGACGCCGCGCGAGAGCCAGGCACTGCTCGAACTGCTGTGGGAACACGTGACGCGGCCGGAATTCACGATCCGCTTCAAGTGGGAACCGCGCAGCATCGCGTTCTGGGACAACCGCGCGACGGCCCATCTCGCGCCCGTCGACATCTTCGATCTCGACTTCGATCGCCAGCTCTACCGCACCACGCTCGTCGGCGACGTGCCGGTCGGTCCGGACGGACGGCCGTCGGTCGCACTCGAAGGCTCGCCGGTGGAAGCCGCGGCGGCGGTCGCGCTCAATTGACGCGTCGCGCGCGCACGGACCGGCACGCCGGTCCGTCGTCGTCAGCACGGCGATTCGCTGCGCCGCTGCACGTCATTCGAGCCACACGCCGTCGAACCGATGCCCGCCGAGCGGCGAAAACACGAGCCCGTGCACACGCTTCGACACCGGCAGCGACACGATCGACGTCGCGATCGGCGTGAACGGCACCTGATCCTTGAACACGACCTGCGCCTGCTCGTACAGCGCCGTGCGCTTCGCGACGTCGGCATTCGTGCGCGCCGCGTCGACGAGCCGCTCGAAATCCGCGTTGCACCACTTCGCGAGATTGCTGCCGTGCACGGCGTCGCAGCCGAGCAGCGCGCCGAGCCAGTTGTCGGGATCGCCGTTGTCGCCGGACCAGCCGTACAGGATCGCGTCGTGCTGGCCGTCCTGCTTCGCGCGCCGGTTGTATTCGCCCCACTCGTAGCTGACGATCTTCGCGCGCACGCCGATCTTCGCCCAGTCCTGCTGGATCAGTTCCGCCATCAGCTGCGCGTTCGGGTTGTACGGACGCTGCACGGGCATCGCCCACAGCGTCAGGTCGAAGCCGTTCGGGAATCCCGCGCGCGCGAGCAGCGCCTTCGCGGCGGACGGATCGTGCGGCGCATCCTTCAGGCGCGGGTTGTACGACCATTGCGCGGGCGGCATCGGGTTCGTCGCGATCGTCGCGTCGCCGTTGAAGACCGTCTTCAGGATCGCGGCCTTGTCGATCGCCATGTCGAGCGCGCGCCGCACGTCGACGCGATCGAGCGGCGGATGCTGCGTGTTGTACGCGACGAAGCCGACGTTGAACCCCGTTGCCGAGAACAGCGTGAGCGACGGGTTGCGCCGCACCGTGTCGAGATCGGCCGGGCGCGGGAATACCGACACCTGGCACTCGCCGCCCGTCAGCTTGCGCAGGCGCGTCGCCGGATCGGGCGTGATCGAGAACACCAGATGCGCGAGCTTCACGTCGTTGGGCTTCCAGTAGTCGGGATTCGCGTCGTAGCGGATCACGGCGTCCTTCTGATACGCGCGCAACAGGAACGGGCCCGTGCCGACCGGAAACTGGTTGATGTCGGCTGCGCGATGGCGCGCGGCGAGCTGCGACGCATACTCGGCCGACAGGATCGACGCGAAGGCCATCGCGAGATTGCGCACGAACACGACGTCGGGTTCTTTCAGCGCGAAGCGTACCGTGTAGTCGTCGACCTTTTCGATGCGCTCTATATTGCGGTCGAAGCCGAGGTCGCTGAAGTACGGAAAGCTGACCGGATACGCCTTGCGGAACGGATCGTCGCGATCGAGCATCCGGCGGAACGTGAAGACCACGTCGTCGGCCTGGAACGGGCGGGTCGGCTTGAACCATGCGGTCGTCTGGAACTTCACGCCGCGCCGCAGGTGGAACGTGTAGACGCGCTGGTCGGCCGACACGTCCCAGCTCGTCGCCAGCGCCGGCTCGAGGTCGAGCGTGCCGCGCCGGAACTGCACGAGTTCGTTGTAGATCGTATGCGTGCTCGCGTCGAAATCGGTGCTCGTCGTGTGCTGGCCCGGATCGAAACCGGCCGGGCTGCCTTCGCTGCAGAACACGAGCGTGTTGCCGGCCGGTGCAGCAAGCGCGGGCGACGCGGCCCCGGCCAGCATCAGCGATGCGGCGAGGCAGCGAAGCGCGCTCGCGAACGGCGACACGTTGCGCGCGCGACGCGCGGCGGGCGAGATCAAGCGGATGTTCATGGCGATCGAAACGGTGGCGTTCATACGAATGAAGACGGACGATCTTCGCGCCTGTCCCGCCGATCGCGAACCAATCGATTCGCCATTGCTTATCGCCATCGCTGCATCCCGGCGCCGTTGCATGAAAACGTCCGCGCGAGCGCCGGGGCGAACCTGGCGTCATCCGGCCCCTGCAGGTTCTGCGGAATCGGCGCATCGTATCGGTTGGCTGGCCGGTCGCCGGCGCAGCGATGCGCGAAGCCGCCTTCGTACGACCCATACCAGGAGAACACACGATGCCTGACAGCCCCGATCCGCAATCGCGCCCCGTGAAGACACCGGGCCCCGACCATCCGATCACGGTCTCGCCGCACCCGTCGCGCGTAGTCGTCACCGTGGCCGGCCGCACCGTCGCCGATACGCAGCATGCGCTGGCGCTGCGCGAGGCCAGCTACCCGGCCGTGCTCTACATTCCGCGCGAGGATGTCGACATGGCGCTGCTGCAACGCACCGACCATGCGACGTACTGCCCGTACAAGGGCGACTGCGCGTACTACTCGATCCCGTCCGGCGGCGCGCGCGCGGTCAACGCGGTCTGGACGTACGAACATCCGTATCCGGCTGTCGAAGCGATTCGCGGACACCTCGCGTTCTATCCCGATCGCGTCGATTCGATCGTCGACAACGCGGCCGGCCCGGATTGAGCGTCGACGGACGGCGCCTGCCTGCATACCGCTGCCGCGATGCGATGCGCGCTGCGCCGCCGCGCATCGCACGGGCCGCTTTCGCACTGCACCGCGGCTGATTTGCATATGCGGATTCGTTGGTTGGCCGCCGGCGCGCGGCGACGTATCGTGCTGAGTCCGGCGCGGACCGCCGGTTGCGCGCATCGCCGCATCCGGTCCCGCCGTGCGCCGACCGCGCCGCATTCGCGCGCGGCCCGCTTTCCGCACGCAGGACGCTTCCATGAACGACACATCGCACGCATACGTCGAAACGGGCGCGGCGAACGCGCAGCGCCGCCGCTGGCTACAACGCGCGGCCGCCGGCGTCGCCGGGCTCGCGCTCGGGCCGCTCGCGGGGCTGCCCGCGCATGCACAGGGCAGCACACGGCTGCGCATCGGGTTCCAGAAATACGGCAACTTCGTCGTGCTGAAGGCGCGCGGCACGCTCGAGAAACGGCTCGCGAGCCAGGGCGTCGCCGTGCAATGGCTCGAGTTTCCGGCCGGCCCGCAACTGCTCGAAGGACTGAACGCCGGCGCGATCGACGTCGGCACGGTCGGCGAGACGCCGCCGATCTTCGCGCAGGCGGCCGGCGTCGATTTCGTCTATATCGGCAACGAGCCGCCGGCGCCGCACGGCGAGGCGATCGTCGTGCTGCCCGACTCGCCGATTCGCAATGTCGCGCAGCTGCGCGGCAAGAAGGTCGCGTTCAACAAGGGATCGAACGTTCACTATCTGCTCGTGAAGGCGCTGCAGCAGGCAGGCCTCGCCTACACCGACATCCAGCCGATCTATCTGACGCCGGCCGATGCGCGTGCCGCGTTCGTGCAGCGCAACGTCGACGCGTGGGTGATCTGGGATCCCTATCTGGCCGCGGCCGAACGGCAACTCGGCGCGCGCGTGATCGCGAACGGCGAAGGGCTCGTGCGCAATACGCAGTACTACCTTGCCGCACGCAAGTACGCGGCCGCGCAGCCGCAGGTGCTGCGCGCGCTGCTCGACGAGATCGATGCGGTCGATCGCTGGGGACGCGACCATGTGCCCGACGTCGCCACGCTGCTGTCGCCGCTCGTCGGCCTCGACGCGCCGACGCTCGAAGTCGCGCTCAAGCGCACGGGCTACGGCGTGCAGCCGATCACGGACGCGACGCTCGCCTATCAGCAGAACATCGCCGACACGTTCAGCACGCTGAAGCTGATTCCGGGCAAGATCAGCGTCGCGTCCGCGCGCTGAGCGGCCGCTGCGTGCGTTGCATTACGGCGCACGTGTCGCGCCGATGCGTCGCCATTCGTCGTAGTCGATCACGAGGCCCGCTGCGTCGACCGTGAGGTCGGCCGCATACGTGCCGCTCTCGTAGCGGTACGCGTTCGGCGCGATCCGCGTGTAGCGCTGCTCGCCGCGCACGATGTCGAACGCGGGAAAGCGCAGCCATGCCGTCCGGATCGCCGCGGCATCGCCGACCTTCAACGCGAGGCGACGGATCGGCAGCGTGTTCGTCGACGGACTGAAGCCGAGATCGACGTCGGTCGCGCCGTCGAGCGCGGGCGCGTCGACGCCGTCGATCGTCCATCGGCCGCCGTCGCAGCGCAGGTCGATCTGCCGCGCGGCCGCACCGATCCAGCGGGTCACGCGTGCCGATCGCGTGAGCCAGTCGGCATCGCATGCGATCGCGTAGTCGACGCGAAACGGCGTGCCGTCGATCGCACCGGCGACGCTGCCCGACAACTCGATACCATCGCGCCCATCGACGAGCCGGCACCATTCGGCCGCATGCCAGGTCTGCGCGATCTGCCATGCGACGCAGTGCGTATGGGGCGCTTCGTGCTGTTGCGTCATTCGTTGCCTCCCGTTCGATTGCCCTCGTACGCCGCCGTGCAGGCGCCATGGAGGCGATTCTCGCGCATCGTGCAGCGTCTGCGTACGGGTATCACGGCCCGATCTTGCCTGCGCGCCGCCGGTGCGCTAACGTGCGCGTTTCCGGGATAACCGAAGCCTCGCGTCGAAACCCATCCGTCGATTCGATCCGACGCGGCCGTCCGTTGCCGGGCCCCGCCGCGTCGCACGTACTGGAGGGGTCTGCGTTGGACGTTCGCGTTTACCTGCTCGCCGCCGCGGTGTTTCTCGCCGGCGTCGCCGAAAACATCTGCGTCGGCATCCTGCCGGCGATCTCCGCCGGTCTTCACGTATCGGTCGCGGCCGCCGGCCAGCTCACGACGATCTTCTCCGCCGTATTCGCACTCGCCGCGCTCGTCGCGGCCGCCGTCGTCGCGCGCATCGAACGGCGCACGGCCCTGCTCGCGTCGCTCGGCACATTTGCAGCCGCGAACCTGTTCGCCGCCGCGAGCAGCGGATATGCGAGCCTGTTCGCCGCGCGCGTGCTGATGGCCGCGAGCTGCGCGATGCTGATCCTCGTCGCGACGCGCCTCGCGGCCGAACTCGCGGCGCCGGCGCAGCGCGGCCGCGCGATCGGCATCGTGTTCATGGGAATCAGCGCGTCGCTCGTGCTCGGCGTGCCGATCGGGATGCGGATTGCCGACTGGGCCGGCTGGCGCGCCGTGTTCGCGTCGATCGCGGTGCCCGCGCTGCCGTTCGCGATCTGGCTCGGCCGCCGGCTGCCGCGCATCGCGGCCGTCGCGCCCGCCGACACCGCGTCGCGCGCGCACGCACCGCCGTATCGCGCCGTGCTCGGCCGCCCGACGCTGGTCGCCGCGCAGCTCGTGTCGGTCGCGATGATCGGCGGGCATTTCACGCTGTTCGCCTATCTGACGCCGTATCTGCAGGCGGTGCTGTCGCCCGGCGCCGCCGCGCTCGAAGCGCTGTACGTCGCGTTCGGCATCGCCGGCGTGATCGGCGCGTGGGCCGGCGGCACACTGTCCGACCGGCTCGGCGCGCGGCGTGCGCTGGTGGCCTGCCCGGCGCTCTTCGTCATCGCGATGGCCGTGCTGCCGGCCGCCGCCGCGACGCCGCTCGCGTTCGTGCCCGCGATGATGCTATGGGGTGCGGTCAGCTGGGCGATCTCGCCGATCGCGCAGAACCATCTGATCCACGCGGCGCCCGCGCTCGCCGATGCGAGCGTCGGCATCAACGTGTCCGCGATGCATGCGGGCGTCGCGCTCGGCGCTGCATTCGGCGGCGTACTCGTCGAGCGCGGCGCGCTGCTGCTCGCGCCGTGGGCCGGCTGCGCGCTGGTCGCGCTCGCGCTGGGCTGCGCGTGCGTCGCCGCGCGACCCGCTCACCACGCGCGCCGATAGATCTCGAGCGCGTCGGCCTCCGTCACTTCGCGCGGATTGTTGACGAGCAGGCGCGTCTGCAGCATCGCGTCCGCGGCCATCCGCGGCAGATCGCCTTCGCCGATGCCGACCTCGCGCAGCGTACGCGGAATGCCGGTCGCGACGATCAGCCGGTCGATCTCGTCGATCAGCGCGTGCGTCTTCGCCTCGTCGCTACCCGTCGCCGACGGCGCGACGATCGCCGCGAGTTCCGCATACTGCGACGCGGCCGCTTCCGCGTTGAAGCGCAGCACATGCGGCAGCACGAGCGCGTTCGACAGCCCGTGCGGCACGTGGAAAATACCGCCGACCGGATACGCGAGCGCATGCACGGCCGCGACCGGCGCGTTTGCGAACGCCTGGCCCGCGAACATCGCGCCGACCAGCATCGCTTCGCGCGCGTGCCGGTCGTGCCCGTCGTCGCACGCGGCGAGCAGATTGCGCGACAACAGCGTCAGCGCTTGCACGGCCAGCATGTCGGACACCGGATTCTTCAGCCGCGCGGACGTGTAGGCCTCGATCGCATGCACCATCGCGTCGATGCCGGTCGCGGCCATCGCCGCGCGCGGCAGCCCGAGCGTCAGCTCGGCGTCGAGGATCGCGACGTCGGCGAACAGATGCGGCGACACGACGCCCATCTTGCGCGCCTCGCCCACCGTGACGATCGACACGGCCGTCACCTCCGAACCGGTGCCGGCCGTCGTCGGCATCTGTACGAGCGGCAACCGCTCGGTGTCGACCTTGTCGACGCCGTACATGTCGGCGAGCGCCTGCCGGCCCGGCGCGAGCACGGCGATCAGCTTCGCGACGTCCATCGACGAACCGCCGCCGAGACCGAGCACGATTTGCGCATCGGCCGCGACCGCGCGCGCCGTCGCGTCGAGCACGACGCGCTCGGGCGGATCGGCGATCACGTCGTCGATCACGGTCACCTGCCAGCCGTGCGCGGCGAGGCTGTCGAGCGCGGGCGCGAGCACGCCGCTGCGGTGCAGGAACGCGTCGGTCACCACGCAGAGGCGCGCGAGCGTCGGAAAGCGTGCGCGCAGCAGCGCGCCGAGCCGGCGCGTCGCGCCGTATTCGACGATCAGCGTCGGGACGGTGCGGAATTGAAACGGGTTCATCGGGCCTCCGGTGGCGTCGCCGTGCCGGTGGCCGGCTGCACGATGCGGCGGGCACGGCAGGCGAGCCATCGAATGATCGCGCCGACGCGGCGCCGCTGCAAATGCGGCGTTTCCCGATGGGCGGCGGCAACGGCGCAGCGTGGCGCGCATGCTGCGCGGGCAACGAACGCGGCGCCGGAGGACTGCCGGCTACCGCCGGCCCGCCCGACGGCCGCGCGCGCCAACAGCCTGCCGCATCGCTTGCAGCGCGCGTGCCGCACGCCGCCGCGCGGCCCGAATACCGGCGATCCGCGCCGGCGCCCTCGAGCCCTTCGGCTAAAATGCCGCACTTTCCATCCTGTCCGGCCCGCTCGCCATGCAACCCGCCTCCCACGCCCAATCCGCCTCCCACGGCGCCGACGATGCAGAATCGGCGCGCGATCTCGTCTACGGCCCGAACGACCGCCCTGCGCCGATGGTCGCGTTCGTCGCCGCGCTCCAGCATCTGCTCGCGATCATCGTGCCGATCGTCACGCCCGGCCTGCTGATCTGCCAGGCGCTCGGCGTGTCGAGCCACGACACGACGCTGATCGTCTCGATGTCGCTCGTCATCTCGGGCATCGCGACCTTCGTCCAGTGCAAGCGTTTCGGCCCGCTCGGCGCCGGGCTGCTGATCGTCCAGGGCACGAGCTTCAACTTCGTCGGCCCGCTGATCGCGGGCGGCAGCCTGATGGTCAAGCAAGGCACGCCGGTCGAGACCGTGATGGCCGCGATCTTCGGCGTCGTGATCGCGGGATCGTTCGTCGAGATGGGCGTGTCGCGCATCCTGCCGTTCGTGAAGCGGCTGATCACGCCGCTCGTCACGGGCATCGTCGTGCTGCTGATCGGCCTCACGCTGATCAAGGTCGGACTCATCAGCATGGGCGGCGGCTACGGCGCGATGGCGAAAGGCACGTTTGCGAGCGCGCAAAACCTGACGCTGTCGTGCCTCGTGCTCGGCACGATCATCCTGCTGAACCGCGTGCCCGTCGTCTGGGTGCGCAGCACCGCGCTCGTCATCGCGCTCGCGATCGGCTACGCCGCCGCCGCGTTTCTCGGCCGCCTCGACTTCACCGGCATGCATCAGGCCGCCGTGTTCCAGGTGCCGACGCCGCTGCATTTCGGGATCGGCTTCTCGTGGTCGCTGTTCGTGCCGATGCTGATCATCTACCTCGTCACCTCGCTCGAAGCGATCGGCGACGTCACGGCCACCAGCAAGATCTCGAAGGAGCCCGTCGAAGGCCCGGTGTGGATGCAGCGGATCAAGGGCGGCGTGCTCGTGAACGGCGCGAACTCGCTGCTCGCCGGCGTGTTCAACACGTTCCCGAGCTCGGTGTTCGCGCAGAACAACGGCGTGATCCAGATCACGGGCGTCGCGAGCCGCTACGTCGGCATCTGGATCGCGGCGATGCTCGTCGTGCTCGGCCTCTTCCCCGTCGTCGCCGGCGCGCTGCAGGCGGTTCCGGAACCGGTCCTGGGCGGCGCGGCGATGGTGATGTTCGGCGCGGTCGCGGCCTCCGGCATCAACATCCTCGCGGGCATCCAGCTCGATCGGCGCGCGCTGCTGATCATTGCGGTGTCGCTCGCGCTCGGTCTCGGCGTATCGCAGGTGCCCGACATCTTGAACAGCCTGCCGCACGCGCTGAAGAACGTGCTCGAATCGGGCGTCGCGACGGGCGGCATCTGCGCGCTGGTCATGAACTGGTTCTTGCCTGAGAAGAAGTAATCAAAACAACACTGCGGCCCGCAGCGCGGGCCGCTTATTCCCCCACTTTCCCATCGCTATCCCCGCCGCATGCGGCCGCGCGTCTCGTCCCTTAATTCCGGGAACAAAAGTTGTTACCGAAAAACGACCTTGGCACTATTTAATTGTTTTGACGGATTATGCAATCCCGGCGAATATTCGCGTCACCCGCCAGTTAGCAGTTCCCGAAAACATCGCTAGTGGAAACAAAAAACGTCTTATAGGCCGGGCGCCTCACGCTGCTTCACCACTGTTTTTAACGATTCAAGGGGAAGACATGACGCCTTTGTCACAGAGTCTGCGTACCAAGCAGTCAACAAACGTATCCAACGCGACGCCCGTCTTCTGGAAGTCGGCGCCGCTCGTCGCCGAACCGGAAGAGCCCAAACCGCCGACGCCGGAACTACGTGACTTCTTCGCCGCCGCGGCCCTGCAGGGCCTGCTGTCGCGCGACGCCGGCCGCAACGTGTCGACGATCGCCGACTACGAATCGAAACGGGCGGTTTGTGCATACCGGCTGGCTGACGAGATGCTGAAAGCGCGATAAACCAACGCCGGCTTTCGCACGGCGGATACGCAGTGGCCACTCCGGGGACGGGAATGGAAATTGCGCAATCCGTACCGTGAAACGACACCCCAATCGATCGGTTTTTAATATGACGATTGGGGTGTTTTCATTGGTGAACGATTATATGAACCGGTGATGACGCGAATATCCGGTTATTCGATTTTTCTTATTCCCGGTATCCGCAAACGATTCAAATGGCGCCGCGTATCGCCGCGCCGTATGAGCGGCCAATAATCGGTGCGGTTTCGCATCGCGCCGTCCCGAACTAGGATTTTCCTTTCACGGATTCGCCGCTCGGCTGCGACACGCGTTGCAGTCCGTCGCCACCGCGAACCGGCCGGTCGGTTAGTGCGCGCCGAGCAGCCCGCGCTGCGCGAGGTTCCGATAGAGCGCGCGCACGCCGAATGTCCACGGCGCGACGTCCGTGCAGCGCTTGACCGTATTGACGAGCGCGCCGAGCTGCGGCGCCGAGATCGTTACCACGTCGCCGACATGATGCGTGAAGCCGCCGCCCGGCGTGTCGCGATCCGCGATCGGCGAGAACATCGTGCCGAGAAACAGCATGAAGCCGTCCGGATACTGATGATGCGCGCCATACGTTTGCGCGACGAGATCGGTCGGATCGCGGCTGATCTCGCGCATATGGCTGATGCCGTCGAGCACGAAGCCGTCGTCCGCGCCTTCGACGCGCAGCGACACGCTCGCGCTGCGCACCGAATCGAGCGTGAAGCGCGCGTCGAACACGCGCACGAACGGCCCGATCGCGCACGACGCGTTGTTGTCCTTGCACTTGCCGAGCAGCAGCGCCGAGCGCCCCTCGATGTCGCGCAGATTCACGTCGTTGCCGAGCGTCGCGCCGACGATCTCGCCGCGCGCGTTGACCGCGAGCACGATCTCGGGCTCCGGATTGTTCCAGACCGATGCCGGCAGCAGCCCGACGTCCGCGCCGAAGCCGACGGCCGACATCGGCTGCGATTTCGAGAACACCTCGGCGTCGGGCCCGATGCCGACTTCCAGATACTGGGACCACGCGCCGCGCCGCTGCAGTTCATCCTTCAGCCGCATCGCGGCGTCGGAGCCCGGTCGGATCTTCGACAGATCGGCGCCGATCACGCTGCTGATCGTGTCGCGTACCGCGCGCGCCTTCGCCGGATCGCCGCCCGCCTGCTCTTCGATCACGCGCTCGACGAGGCTCACCGCGAACGTCACGCCGCATGCCTTGATCGCCTGCACGTCGCACGGCGCGAGCAGCGTCGGGCCCGCGCCGCCGCCGTCGCGCGTCGCGGCGAGCAGCGCGTCGACGCGACCCAGCGATTCGCCGGCCGCATGGCGCACGACGTCGAGCAGATCCGCGCGGTCGAACAGATCGGCCGTCGTCGGCACCGTGCGCGTGATGTCGAACACCTCGCCGCGCCTCACGACGACGACGCTCGGCCCCGCGTGCGCGCCATCGCGGAGCCACACGCGTCCGACGAGCAGCGCGTCGTCGAGATCGGTCGGCAGACAAGCGGAAACAGGAAGCGTATTCATGGCGGTATTCCGTCGGTTAGCGGATCAATGGGAATGACGCGGCTCGCCGCGCTCGGCGATCACCTTCAGATACAAGGTCGCGGGCTCGAGGCAGCCGCCGGTCGACAGTTGCCCGACGAACTGCCGATACAGTTCCTGCCAAGGCGTCTGCGACGGCGGCACCTGGAATTCCGCGGATTCGCGGCGGCGCGCCAGCTCGTCGTCCGGCACCAGCACGTCGACGCGCCGCGCGTTCAGATCGACGCGAATCCGGTCGTTCGTGCGCAGCAGCGCGAGACCGCCGCCCGCCGCCGCTTCTGGCGACATGTTGAGGATCGACGGGCTCGCCGACGTGCCGCTCTGGCGGCCGTCGCCCATGCACGGCAGCGATTCGACACCGCGCTTGACGAGCGCCGCCGGCGGCGCCATGTTGACGACCTCCGCGCTGCCCGGATAGCCGACTGTCCCGCAGCCGCGGATCACGAGGATGCATCGCTCGTCGATCGCGAGCGCCGGATCGTTGATCCGCGCACGATAGTCCTCGGGGCCGTCGAACACGATCGCACGCGCCTCGAAGACGTTTTCCGCGCCCGGTTCGCTCAGATACGTGCGGCGAAACGCGTCGCCGACGACCGACATCTTCATGATCGCGCTGTCGAAGAAGTTGCCCGAGAGCACGATGAAGCCCGCGCCGTGCTTCAGCGGCGCATCGTGCGGCCGGATCACGTCGCCGTCCGCGGCCGGTGCCGCGGCCACGATGTCGGCGATCGTGCGGCCCGACACGGTCATGCAGTCGCGATGAATCAGTCCGGCGGCGTCGAGCTGCCGCAGGATCGCGGGCACGCCGCCCGCGCGATGGAAGCTTTCGCCGAGATATTCGCCGGCCGGCATGCAGTTCGCGAGCAGCGGCACCTGTTCGCCGACGCGCTGCCAGTCCGCGAGGCTCAGCTCGACGCCCATGTGCCGCGCAATCGCGATCAGATGCGGCGGACAGTTCGTCGACGCACCGAGCGCCGACGCGACGACGATCGCATTTTCGAACGCGTCGCGCGTCATGATCTGCGACGGGCGCACGTCGTCGCGCACGAGATCGACGATGCGCTTGCCGGTCGCATACGCCATCTGCCCGCGCTCGCGATACGCGGCCGGTATGCTCGCGCAGCCCGGCAGCGACATGCCGAGCGCCTCGGCCAGACAGTTCATCGAGAGCGCCGTGCCCATCGTGTTGCAGTGTCCGATCGACGGCGACGATGCGGTCGTCAGCCGCATGAACCCTTCGTAATCGATTTCGCCGGCCGCGAGCAGATTGCGCGCATGCCAGATCACGGTGCCCGAGCCGACGCGCTTGCCTTCGTGCCAGCCGTCGAGCATCGGGCCGCCGGACAGCACGATCGCGGGCAGATCGACCGTCGCGGCCGCCATCAGGCAGGCGGGCGTCGTCTTGTCGCAACCGGTCGTCAGCACGACACCGTCGAGCGGAAAGCCGTGCAGGATTTCGACGAGGCCGAGATAGGCGAGATTGCGGTCGAGCGCGGCGGTCGGACGCCGGCTTTGCTCGGCGAGCGGATGCACCGGGAATTCCATCGGAATGCCGCCCGCATCGCGAATGCCGGCCTTGACGCGCTCGGCGAGCGCGATGTGATGACGGTTGCACGGCGCGAGGTCGCTGCCCGTCTGCGCGATGCCGACGATCGGCCGGCCCGATTGCAGCTCTTCGCGCGTGAGACCGTAGTTCATGAATCGCTCGACATAGAGCGCCGTCATGTCGGCATGCGACGGATCGTCGAACCACTCCTGGCTGCGCAGCCTGCGCGGGGATTGCGTCATGTCTCCTTCTCCTGCTTTTCTGCTCCGGCCGCGCCGGACTCCGTACCGGCCGCTTCGTCGCCGCACGCGCCGAATAGTTACCGGTAACATCAGCGCCGATACTAGCACGCGCCGGCGCGTCGCACCAGGCATCGACAACAGGAAAGCAGGCGCCGCCGCGCGACGCGATCGTCGCGCCGCGCTACGCGCTGTCGCGCTCGACGATGCCGTATTCGATCCGCACCTTCTTTGCGACGCGCGCCGATTCCGCGGCGTCGGCGTCGGCCGCGTCGAGCGCCGCGAGCAGCATCTCGCCGGTACGGCGCCCGATGCCGAGTGCGTCGACGGACATCGTCGTGATCGTCGGATGGCAGCACGACGCGACCTCGAAATTGCCGAAGCCGGCGATCGCGATGTCGTCCGGGACCGCAAGCCCGCGCCGATGACACTCCATGATCGCGCCGAATGCCGACATGTCGCTGACGCACATCACTGCCTGCGTGTCCGGCCATTGCGCGAGCAGCGCGGCCATCGCGGGGCCGCCGTGACTCATCGTCACGGGCGCATCGCCGAGCCGCACGACGCGCGGAGCGAGGCCGAGCGCCTTCATCTCCTGCTGATAGCCGCGCAGTCGCTCGAGGCCGCGCCGGTCGAGATCGCCGGCGCCCGCGAGAAAGCCGATACGCCGATGCCCTTTGCCCGCGAGATAGCGCACCATTTCGCGTGCGGCCTTCGCGTTCGAGAAGCCGACGACGCGATCGACCGGATCGGCCGGCCAGTCCCACATCTCGACGATCGGCACGTCCGTGCGCTCGAGCAGTTGCCGCGTCGCGTCGGTATGCTGCGCGCCCGTCAGCGCGATCGCACGCGGCTGATAGCGCAGCAGTTGGCGCACCAGACGTTCCTCGCGCTCGAGCGAATAATCGGTGTCGCCGATCAGCAGCTGCAGGCCGTGCGGTTCGAGCGCCTCGGTCAGACCCTGCACCGTATCCGAGAAGTTCGAACTCGACAGCGACGGCACCAGCACCGCGACGAACTCCGAACGTCCGGACGACAGTGCGCCGGCCGCCGCATCGGCGACATAGCCGAGCTGCTCGATCGCGCGCTGCACGCGCTCGCGCGTTGCCGCCGACACGCTGCGGTCGGCAAGCACGCGCGAGACGGTCATCTTCGACACGCCGGCCAGGCGCGCGACGTCGGACATGCGGGGCGGTGTGGTCTTGGTAGCGGCGGCGGATTTGGCCATCGACGATCTGGAGCGGGGTTGAAACGACCGTATGATAGCCGCAAGCGACGGCCCGCCGGCGTCACGCGCGGGTGTCGCTGCAGCGTCGCCCGCCCCTCTCTCCCTTCCCGCCGCGCAGGCGTGGCGGGGGCTTCGCACCTCGATATTCACGTCGCTCATCCGCCGCTCGCGCGGGTAATCCCGAATCCCGATCGCCGCACAAACCGCACCGCTCCGGCTTGCCGCGCCCGATCGCGCGTGCTACTTTAGTTACCGGTAACATTTCAGCCGGGCAGCCAACGTGCGCAACGCTCCGGCACACAAGTAAAAATCCGGAGACACGTCATGCCCATACTCACCGAGACCGCGGCATCGGCCGCGCCTGTCGACGAAACCGAAGAGCGCGTCTATCGCAAGGTGCTGCGCCGCGTACTACCGCTCTTGCTGCTCTGCTACGTGGTCGCGTATCTCGACCGCGTCAACGTCGGTTTCGCGAAGCTGCAGATGCTCGATTCGCTCGGCCTCAGCGATACCATCTACGCGGTCGGCGCCAGCATCTTCTTCTGGGGATACTTTCTGTTCGAGATCCCGAGCAATCTGTTGCTGCATCGCTACGGCGCGCGGTTCTGGATCGCGCGCATCATGATCACGTGGGGCATCGTCTCGTCGTCGCTTGCGTTCATCGCGCCGCTCGCGCGGTTCTTTCATGTCGAAGCGTCGACGATGTTCTACATCCTGCGGTTCCTGCTCGGTGCATGCGAGGCCGGTTTCTTTCCGGGCGTGATCCTGTACATGAACTACTGGTTCCCTGCGCGTCGCCAGAGCACCGCGATGTCCGGGTTCCTGATCGCGATTCCGGTGAGCCTCACGCTCGGCGGCATCGTCTCCGGCTGGCTGATGGAAAACACGCACGGGCTGCTCGGCCTCGGCGGCTGGCAGTGGATGCTGCTGCTCGAAGGCATTCCGTCGATTCTCGTCGCGTTCGTCGTGCTCGCGTTCATGGGCGACGGCATCGCGTCCGCGAAGTGGCTGTCCGCGAGCGAAAAGGCGCTGCTGCAGCGCAATCTCGAACAGGAAGGCACGCGCAAGACGCACAGCATCGGCGCGGCGTTTCGCAATCCGCACGTCTGGCTGCTCACGTTCATTCTGCTCACGTTCAACACGGGCTTTTACGGGCTCGCGTTCTGGTTACCGTCGATCATTCGCGCGTCGGGCGTGCAAAGCCCGCTGAGCATCGGGCTGCTGACCGCGATTCCGTATCTGAGCGCCGTCGTCGCGATGCTGTGGAATGCCGCGCATTCGCGCCGTACCGGCGAGCGGCGGCTGCATGCGGCGATTCCGGCCGGCATCGGTGGCGTCGGGCTGATGCTGAGCGCGTTCTTCGCGAGCAACGTGCCGCTGTCGATCCTGTTCCTGACGATCTCGACCTGCGCGATCCTCGGCCTGATGCCGATCTACTGGACGTTCCCCGGCCAGATTCTCGCCGGCACGGCCGCCGCGGCCGGCATCGCGCTGATCAACTCGATCGGCAACCTGTCCGGTTTCACCGGCTCGATGATCACCAGCGTCGCGAAAAACCTGACCGGCAACATCAACAACGGCACGTATGCGCTCGGCGCGTGCCTGCTCGTCAGCTGCGTGCTGATTCTCGCGATACCGAAACGGCTGCTCGACAACCGCGCCGACGAGCGCGAGTGAGGTCGGCCCTTCGCGTCGGCGCGCGGCGACGAATGCGGGTCGAACGGCTCGCAGACGCGCAACGCGCCAGCGCAACGGGCGCGCTCGCCGGACGGCGGCGCGCCTTCGCGCTTCCACGCGGCCGACTGAACGCAAGGTCGGAAGCCGTGGAACACTTCCTTCTTCGATCGATTCGCATTCGATCGGCCTCGACGTCGAGTGTCGCAACCGGGCGTTGCCCGTTTCAACCGCCGACGTCCCTTTGGTACGGCGGTTCGTTCAGTCGCCCGCCTTCGCCGCCGAGACGACCGCAATCGCTTCGACTTCGATCAGCGCGTCCGGCGAAAACAGCGCCGCCACCTCGACGAGACTCTCCGCCGGATACGGCGCGGTAAACCATTTGCGCCGGATGTCGACCATCTTGTCGAGATACGACATCGACGACAGGAATACGGTCGTCTTCACGACGCGATCCATGCCGGAGCCGGCCGCCTGCAGCACGCGCGCGAGATTGCCGAACGCGCGCTCGGCCTGACGATCGAAGTCGCCCGGCCCGTCGATCTCGCCGTCCTCGCCGATCGCCGGCTGGCCGGAAACGAACACGAAGTCGCCGACACGGATTGCCTGTGATAATAGGAACGGCGCATAAGGGTCCGGATTCGTGTGGACTTGCTCGATTTTCATGCGGATCTCCCGGTTCGGTTCATCGTGGGGACGGCAGTATCGGTCGAGCGCCCGCGCACAACAAATGGTCAATTCTCACCCGACAGATGAGCCGTTCTAATCCATGCGCAAACTCCCTCCCCTGAGCGCGCTGCGCGCGTTCGAAGCCGCGGCGCGGCGCGGCGGCTTCAAGGCCGCGGCCGAGGAACTCAACGTCACGCCGACCGCGATCAGCCACCAGATCCGCCAGCTCGAGGACTGGCTCGGCGTGAAGCTGTTCGAGCGCCGCACGCGTAGCGTGCGCTTGACCGACGGCGGCACGGCGCTGTTTCCCGCGCTTCGCGACGGATTCGACAGCTTCGAGCGCGCGATCGAAACGACGCGGAACCTCGATGGCGGCAAGGTCGCGACGCTGACGTCGACCGTCGCGTTCACGGCCAAATGTCTCGCCGCGCGTGCGGGCGGGTTCCGCGCGGCCTATCCGGACTGGACGCTTCGGCTCGATGCGACGAATGCGGTCGTCGATCTCGACCGGTCCGCCGACGCGTCGATCCGGTACGGTCCCGGCTACTATGCGGGGCTCGTGTCGGAGCTGCTGTTCAAGGATCACTTCGCGCCGGTGTGCCGCCCGCATCTGGCGATCGCGACCGCGCAGGATCTGCAGCGCGCGACGCTGATTCACTTCGACTGGGGCGCAGCCGTTCGCGACGATCCGCGCGCGATCACGTGGGCGCATTGGCTCGGGGCGGCCGGAATGTCGGGCATCGATCCGAACGCGGGGCTGCGCTTCAACGACGAGATTCATGCGATGCAGGCCACGCTCGCCGGACAGGGGGTCGGCCTGATCAGCCTGACGCTCGTGGCCGACGAACTCGCCAACGGTACGCTCGTACAGCCGTTCGATCTCGCGCTCGAGAGTTTTCAGTACGACCTCGTCTATAGTCCGCGGTCGGCGAGTCGACAGGCCACGGCGATATTGAAGCGCTGGGTGCGCGGGGAATTTGCAGACGCCGACGCGCCTGAGCGGGTGTCGGATTGCGGCGTGCTGTGCGAGGCTGCGGAGGAGTGATGCGGCGTATCGGCCGTATCGATGTGCCGGTCGTTGGCCGCATGCGACGCGGCCGACCGCCCCGCCCAGCGGAAACAGCGCGGTGATGCGCGCGACCTGCGGCAACGCTCGCAGTTCCGCGACCCGACCGCATCACATCCGCGCCCCCATCGCCTCGACCATCTGCATCATCACGCGCGCGTTACGCTGCGCCACGTCCCGGTAGCAGTTATTGAACAATACGTGCGTCTGCGCCGCGCGTCCCGCGATTTCCGTGATCGGGCCCGCCAGCTCGCGCAGTTCGTCGTCGTTGTACTCGTAGTTGAACCGCTCGGCCACCGTCGGCGAGCCGTTCCATGTTGCCGCGTTGCGGCCATGCAGCCGCACGATCGCGAGCTCGCTCGACGTCGCCTCCCACACCGAGTGCACGCGCTTCGTCACGCCTTCCGGCGCATCGACGATCACGTGCACGATCCCGTGCGCGCGCTCCATCGCCAGCGTCGATTCGCGGTGCTTCTCGTCGAACCAGCTCTCGTGCCGGAATTCGAATGCAGTGAGCAGCGGATGCATGCGCTCGGCGCAATGCTCGACGTGCGCGCGCGACTTCGGCGCCGCGGTTACCCAGTGCGGAAACTGAAACAGCACGGCGCCGAGCTTGCCTGCGTCGTGCAACGGCCGCAGCGCCTCGAAGAAGCGCGACCACAGTTCCTCGACGATCGGCGCCGGCACGTCCTTGTAGTAGAGGTTCTTTTTGCCGGTGCTCGGCAGCTCGGCCTGCAGATCCTTCGGAAAGAACTTCGGCTCCGTCTGATGGCCGGTGAAGAGCCGGAACGCCTTCATGTCGAACACGAAGCCCGGCGGCGTCCGCTCCACCCAGAGCGCACTGTTCGTCGCGCTCGGCATCGCGTAGTACGACGAATCCACCTCGACCACCGGAAACACGCTCGCGTAATACCGCAGCCGCGCCTCCGCGCTCTTGAAGCCGGGCCGGTAAAAAGCGCCGCATTCGATCAGCGTCTTGTCGGCCCAGGAAGCCGTCCCTACGAGTATCGACATACGCGTCTCCGGTTAAGCGACGGTGCGCGGGCGCTCGGCGCGCGTCGTTCCGCGCTCGCTGCCCACAGCAAGGGTTGCGGCGCAAGCGTACGCAAACCGCCTCGAACTGACAATTCGCGCTGTCCCGCAATCGCGCCGTCGCAAAAATTGCGCCAGCGCGATCGCTGCATAGCCGGCGTGGTGGCGCGCGCTCCTGCGTGCGGCACGCGCCTTGCGACAGCCTTCCCGCCCTCACGGACGGGGATGCAGATGACGTTGGATACACGGCTGCGCGACCTGCGCAGGACGATGCGCGAGCGATTCGGAATCGGCCGTCTGCGCGGCGGACAGGAGGCGATCATCCGCAGCGTGCTTGCGCGGCGCGATACGCTCGCCACGATGCCTTCCGGCGCTGGCAAGTCGCTCTGCTACCAGTTGCCGGCCCTGCATCTGAACGGCGTGACGCTCGTCGTTTCGCCGCTGATCTCGCTGATGAAGGATCAGGCCGACAAGCTGCATGCGCTCGGCATCGACTGCTTGCTGTTGAACAGCACGGTGAAGCGCAAGGACGAGCAATCGGCGTTGCAGGCGTTGCGCGACGGCCGCACGCGGATCGTCTTCGTGACGCCCGAACGACTCGCGCAGCCCGCGTTCGTCGACGTGCTGGCGGGCGGTACGCGCGCGCCGGTCGAACTTGTCGTCGTGGACGAAGCGCACTGCGTCTCGAAGTGGGGCCACGATTTCAGGCCGGCCTTTCTCGACATCGCGCATGCCGTCGACACGATCGGCGGCCCGCCCGTCCTGGCGCTCACGGCCACCGCGACGCCCGAGGTCGTCGACGACATCGTGCACGGACTGCGGCTGCGCGCCCCCACGATCGTGCGTACTGGGACGTACCGGCCCAACCTGCACTACCGCGTCGTTCATACGGGCGGCGGCCACGGACGCCGCGAAGCCGCCCGCGCGCTCGAACTCAAGCAGCAGCGCCTGCTCGACCTGATCGGCGAACTACGGGGCGCGGGCATCGTCTATGTCGCGACCGTGCGCGACGTGCAACGCGTATGGGCGTGGCTCGCGGCGAGCGGCGAAAGCGTCGCGCGCTACCACGGGCGGATGCCGGCCAGGGAACGCCGTGACGAGCAGGACCGCTTCATGAACGGCGACGCGCGCCTGATCGTCGCGACGAACGCCTTCGGCATGGGCATCGACAAGCCGGACGTCCGCTTCGTCATCCACTACCAGATCCCCGGCAATCTGGACGCGTATTACCAGGAAACCGGGCGCGCCGGGCGCGACGGCGAAGCGGCCGATTGCGTGCTGCTGTTCGACCTCAACGATCGCCGCATCCAGCAGTTCTTCCTCGCCGGGAAGTATCCCGATGCCGCACTGGTATTGCAGGTGTTCGATGCGATCGCGGCAGCGACCGGCGACGCGCAGCAGGAAGCCGCGTCGCCCTCGGCTGGATCGGCACGCACGCCGCTGTCGGGGAAAGCGCTCGCGGAAAAGCTGACGGACGTTCCGTCCGGCAAGCTCGACGTCGCGCTCGCGATGCTGATCGACGCGCGCATCGTTCAGCGCGACCGTCAGCATCGCTACCGGTTGCGCAAGGGCGCGGCGCCGACGCAACTGCGCGACGCGATTCCGGCGGCCGCAGAGCAATTCCAGCAGATGCGCGAACGCGATCGCAAGGCATTGCAGCAGATGATCGATTACGCGCAAAGCGGACGCTGCCGCTGGCGAATGATGCTCGAGTATTACGAGGAAGACACGAAGATCGAACGCTGCGGCACTTGCGACAACTGCCTGCATCCGCCGCATGTCGAGCCGCTGCCCGAAGTGCATTCGCCGGCCGCGATCGCGCGGCGCCGCGCCGAGCGCGTGGCCGAGCAGACGCGCGGATGGTCCCGTGGAGAGAAAGCGCGCGTCGCGCGATTCGGTGTCGGCGAGGTCGTCATGGCGACCGACGAGCAGGTCGCGATCCTGTTTCCCGATGGCAACGTGCGCACGTTCGTTGCGGATCGCGTGCGACACGTGCGCGATGCCGAGCCGCGCAATCGCAACGTGGGAAGCACATCGGCACGTGAGGACACATAGCGCGCCGGCCGGCGGCACGGCGCTTGCGGCTCGCATGCAGGCGAAGGGCGCGGTCGCGTCGTCTTCGTTGTTCGCGCCGTGCTTGCAAAACGATGGTCAAAGGAACCCCCATGCAGACATCAACCAGCACTGAAGGTCATAGGCCACATGTCGCGCTCGCTCTGCAAGGCGGCGGCGCGATCGGCGCGTTTCAGGCGGGCGTGCTCGAGGCGCTCGATACCGCCGGCGTACACATCGATGCGTGCTGCGGCGCATCGATCGGCGCGATCAACGCGGCGCTGTTCTTTGGCAACGAGCCTGCCCGCAGGATCGAGCGCCTGCGCGCATTCTGGGACGCGATCTCGGTCCCCGACGGCTTGTCGCATGCGGTATCCGCGGGCTGGCTGCTGCCGTTCATCGACGATTCGACGATGCGGCGCGCGCTCGCCGAAGCGGAGCAAGGCTACGCGATGATGGCCGGGCTGCCGGGCTTTTTCAGCCGCCGACTCGTGGTGCCCGTGCTGCGCGGCAACGGCAACCCGGCCAACGCGAGCGTGTTCGACATGCAGCCGCTGTTGCGCACGCTCGCGGCACTGTGCGATTTCGATCGTCTCAATGCAAGCAGTACGCGCGTGAGCGTGGTGGCTACGCACGTCGCGAGCGGCGACGCGCATTTTTTCGACAATCGGGACACGCGTCTCGACGTCACGCGCATCGCTGCATCGAGCGCGCTGCCGCCGTGGTTTGCGCCCGTGAAGATCGACGACGAATGGTACTGGGACGGTTCGCTGTCCGCGGGCCTGCCGCTGAAGCGCATCGTCGAAACGGCGCCGGCGGACAGACCGACGGTCGTGCTGCGCGCGGATCTCTGGAGCGGCGAAGGCGCCGTTCCGGACAACATGACGGATGTCGAAATCCGGCAGAAAAATATCCTGCAGGCGAGCCGGGCGGCGCTGTTCGAGCAGGGATGGCGCGATGTTTCGGAACTGCAGGCGACGCTCGCCCATGCGCTGGAGCGCATCGATGCGCGCGCGATCGCGGACGATCCCCGGCTGGCGCACGCCGCATCGCGGCTGCCGCGTCACGCGCTTCGAATCGTGCCGGTCGACTACCGCAGGACGCAATGCGAGACGCACTTCAAGGACGGCCAGTTCGGCAAGGCGGCGATCGCCGAGCATTGGGAGAATGGGCGGCGCGCGGCGGAGGCCGTGTTGGCGGAGGTGGGTTGACGATGGCGGGAAAGAAGGTGGACGTCGCTCGCCGTCCTGTCGGCTGGAAGCCCTCGATCGCCCGCACCGTCATTTTCCCGACTGCGCCGTTCCCTTCGGATCCGGGCCATATGCCGTCGCGACCTTGCGCTGCTCCTCGAGCCTCGCCTCTGCCTGTTGAAGGCTTTCACGGCATTCTCCCGCCGGGCAATCGGCGAGCGGGTTATAGCCGACGCTTTCCAGTTCGGCGAGCTCCGCGCGAACCTGGGCGCGTGTGAGCGCAGCTGTGGATTGTGCGAAACCGATGGCCGGTACGAGGACGGCGATGGCAATGACGGCAACTTTGATCAACGAGTTCATGGTCCTACCCTTCTAACGAAACGTCAGCCGCGCACGACCGCAGCAACATGGTTAGTATTAGGCCTTAAGGGTAATTACCTAGTCCATTGACTTCGTTTGCCGATGGGTTGAGCGTTCGGTTAAGCCGTGCCGCTCCCTCCGTGCAATGTGTCGCGTTCGGCGAGCGGCCGGAAAAACCGGCTCCACGCGATGCTCACAAGAACCGTCGCACATCCGCCGGCGACGACAGAGGCGACCGGACCCAACGCGGTCGCACTCAAGCCCGATTCGAATTCTCCCAGTTGATTGCTCGCGCCAACGAAGAGCGTGTTAACCGCAGCGACGCGTCCGCGCATGCGGTCCGGCGTTTCGAGCTGAATCAGCGTTTGCCGAACGACGACGCTGACCGTGTCGGCCGCGCCCGAGATCGCGAGCAGCGCAAGCGACAGCAAAAACGAGCGCGACAACCCGAACGCGGCAATGCAGACGCCATACGTCGCGACCGCAACCAGCAGCTTCTTGCCGACCCCATTGCCGATCGCCCGGCGTGACAGCACGAGGCCGACAGCGAGCGCGCCCACGGCGGGCGCCGAGCGCAACAAGCCGAGGCCTTGCGGCCCCACGTGCAGAAGTTCCTTCGCATACACCGGCAGCAATGCGGTGGCGCCACCAAACAGCACGGCGAACAGATCGAGCGAGATGCCGCCCAGCAACAACGGATGGCTCCATACGAAGCGCAAGCCCGCAAGCACCGAGTCGGTCGTTACCGGTTCGCGCGGCGGCGCGACGTAGTCGTAGCGGATCAAGGCATACATCACCGCGCTCGTGCAAAAAAGCGCCGCACAAGTCAGATAAAGCGCGTTGATGCCGGTCGCGAACAGCAGGCCGCCCAGCGCAGGACCCACGATCACGCACACCTGCTGGACCACCGTGCTCAGCGCCATCGCGCGCGCGAGCAGGTTCTGCGGGACGAGCATCGGCAGCAGCGCCTGCTGCCCCGCCATCTGGAATGGCCGGATCGCGCCCAGTAAGAGAGACAGTGCCAGCAGCAGATCGCGTGTAACGACCTGTGCCGTCGTCGCCGCGGCGAGCACGGCGGCCACCACGGCCTGCCCGACGAGACACGCAGCCACGATCCGCCCGCGGTGCAGGCGGTCCGCACAGTGGCCGGCGAGGAACGTGGTGCCTAGGCCCGGAACGAACTGAAACAGGCCCACCAGCCCGAGATACCACGCACTCAGCGTCAGCTCATACATGTGCCAGCTGACGGCAAGCATCAGCATCTGCTGCGCGCTGATGGCGCCCGCTCGCGCAGCGAGGAACTGGGCCAGCAGACGACTAGCGGACGCTTTTGTTCGCATAAGCCTGTGCGCCCCGCCCGTCCTGCGGCTCCTCACATCCGCTTTCCTTGATCTTCGGCGCCCACTTGCGCCGCAGCAGCACCACCGTGCTCGTCGCGCCGAGCAACAGGAACCCGAAAATCGCCGCCATCGGCAGCGTGTAACTGTGGCCTACATGCAAGAGCCAGCCCGACAGGCTCGCCGACACCCCGCCCGCGAGGCTGGTCGCCACTTGCTGCAGGCCCGTGTTCAGGCCCACCGCCGGCTTGGGAATCAACGTGAGCTTGACCAGCGCGAGATTGTTTGCGGTGACGAGCCCCACCAGCGAAAGTGAAGTGACGTTCCAGAACAGCGCCGACTGCAGCGACGGCGCATATGCGCCGAAAAGCACGGTCGTACCGCCGACGAACCCGGCGACGATGAACGACTTGCGGACCAGTACCGCGTCATGGCCGCGCGCGATCAGCCGATCCGCGGCCCATCCCGCCAACGCAGCCACCAGCGCAATGCCGGCAAAGCTGAAGAACGTATAGAGCCCCGACTCCCGCAGCGAAAGTCCCCGTTGTTCGACGAGATACGCCGGCATCCAGGTCATGCAGTAGAACGCGAAATAGCTGTAGCAGAAATTCGTGATGAGGCCGCCCCAGACCACGGGGCTCGCTAGCAGGTTGCCGAGCGGCACCGATGCCGCCCGACGCTTTGCCGCCGCCAGTTCTGCTCGCGACGGGAAGTCGTTGGGCAGCAGCATCTGCCACGGCAGCAGCCATACCAGTCCCGCGAGCCCCGTGATCACAAACATCGCATTCCAGGAACTGGCCGCAGTCAGCCACGCGGCGAGCGGCGCGCCGAGCGCCGGTCCCATCTTGCCGCCGATCGAATAGATGCCGAGCGCCGTGCCCTTGCGGGTCTCGTCGAAATGGTCCGCCAGATACCGATAGGTGGCGGGCACCACCACGGCTTCCGCTGCGCCGATCACGAGGCGCACGAGGATCAGTGCGGACAGCGTGGTGACGAGGCCAGTGGCCGCGGCCGCAAGACACCACAGCAAGAAGCACACGGAGTAAGGCCATTTCACGCCGTAGCGGTCGACGAGCCAGCCCATCGGCATCTGCAGTAGGCCGTACGACCAGAACATGGCGGAACCGAGCCAGCCGCGCTCGACGTTCGTCAGCGCGAAGTGCGCGACGAACCGATGATCCGCGAGCGCCGCCGACATGCTCGTGCGGTCGACGAACGAAATCATCAGCCCCAGCGCGAGCAGCAGCAGAACGGTCCACCGGCGCTCAGGCCGCACTGCTTCCTTTCCCACGATCTGCACGGGTCGGTCTCCGGTTTTTGATGTTCTATTGCGCTACGCTGCCTGCCATTACTCGAGATTCGCGGTCACGTCATCGAACAACTCGTCCACCGACAGGCGCCGCGGCAGAATCTTCTGGTCGAGCGCCCACTCGATCGCGAGTTCGATGCCTTTACGGTTCGCTTCCAGCCCGATCGGCGGGAACACCGCCGGCACGCCTTCGGCCAGCGAGCGGCTTTCCACGATCATCCGATAGATTTCGCGCACGATGTCGGGGCGCTCCTTCGATACACGCTCGTGTACCACGAACATGTGATTGATCGGCACCACCTGTTCGCGCGCGAACCAGTCCTTCGCGGCCCGCTGCGCATCCGGCACCAACGTGCGCACGCGCTCATCCTTCGGCATATCCTCGCCGAGCAGCGCAGCAGCCAGTTCGCCGCGAAGCATCATCTCGGGAATCGACGAGCCCTTCGGCAGCCGCTGACAGTTCGGCGGATCGTTGTACTCGGCCAGATGCCCGTCGTTCAGCGTCATCCATGTGACCTTGTCCAAATCCACGCCGTACTCGTGGCGCAGGATGCCGCGAATCCACAGCGCGGTGGTCTGCGTGTACGTGCGCACGCCCACCTTCTTGCCCTCGATGTCCTTCGGGTCGAGATGGCCGAAGTCGATGTTGTAGCCCGCGCAGTGATGCTGGAAACGACCCGAGATCGGCGTCGGCAGCAGCACGTACGGCTTGCCGTACGCCTTCGCCTGCAGGAACGTGACGATCGCGAGCTCGCCCGCGTCGAATGCGCTCTCGCGCACCATCGCCTTGAAGCCGTTGTGCGCGGGCGTCGGCCCGCAGAAGTCGAGCGTCACGAGGTCGGACTTCACGCGACCGTCGCGCATCGCCTTTGTGACCGCATATTCGGACAGATTGGTGCGCAAGGTCGGCACCCCGGTCAGTGTCGTGGTCATTGCTGTCTCTCCATACTCGGTGGTCTTCATCCTTTTATCGCCGGCTATAACCGAACCTCGATCAGGCGCGGTCCAGGCTCGCGCGTCGCATCGACGAGCGCCTGATAGAAGGCCTGCGCCGTGTCCACGCCGACGCCGGGCACACCCATGCTTTTGGCCATCGCGAGCCAGTCGATGCGCGGACGGTCGATGTCGATCATCGAGAGCGCGCGCTCGCCCGGCGTTCCCGCGCCCATGTTCGCGTACTCGGCCTTCAGGATCGCGTAGCTGTTGTTCGCGAAAATGATCGTCGTGACGTTCAGGTTCTCGCGCGCCTGCGTCCACAGCGACTGGATCGTGTACATTGCGCTGCCGTCGCCGACCATGCAGATCACGCGCCGCTCCGGACAGGCCAGCGCTGCGCCGGTGGCCACCGGCGTCGCATAGCCGATCGAGCCGCCCATGTTGTTGATCAGGTCGTGCGGCGCCGCGCCCATCGTGTGGCCCATCGTCTCGCGGCCGGTGGTCAGCGATTCGTCGACGACGATCGCGTTTTCCGGCAGTGCGGCCGAGAGCGCGTGTGCAATGCTCAGCGGCGTCAATGCGCCTTCGGGCACCGGTGTTTGCACGCGCGCCTGCAGCACCGGCCGGACGCTTCTCGCATTCAGCGCATCAAGCAGCATCTCGAATGCGAGTGCGCTGTCTTCGTCGGCTTCCACCAGCGTGTGCACGAGCGTGCCTTCGGCCTTCAACAAGCTCGGTTTGTCCGGGTATGCGAAGAACGCGACCGGCTCCTGGGTCTCGACCGTGACGATGTGCCTGAAATCCTTCAGGAACGCCTGTGCGAGCGGCACCGCATAAGGGATTCGCTCGATCGGCACGCGCCCCGCCCCGCGCTCGATGCGCGCGGTGAAGAACTGCGAGCCGAGCCGCGCACCGGTTGCCGCTGCGACCTTGCCGGCACGTTCGAGCGCCGCACCGCGCGTCGCGCGATTGCCGAGAATGATCAACGTCGGCTCGCCCGAGCGCAGCACCTTCGCGACGTGCTCGATACGGGCCGGATTCGGCGCCGTGCGAGCCGCCACCGTGCGCGGCGGCGTAAGCGCGGCAGTTGCCTGCTGCCACGACGTATCGCCTGGCAGGATCAGCGTCGCGATCTTGCCGGGATGCTCCGAAGCCTTCGCAACGGCGGTCGCCGTATCCCACGCGATCGTGTCCGCCGAATCGGCGCGGCGTATCCAGTGGCTGAGCGGCCGCGCCAGTCCTTCGATATCCGAGGTGAGCGGCGGATTGTATTTGAGGTGCGAAGTCGAATGCTCGCCGATGATGTTGACCATCCCCGACGATGCCCGCTTCGCATTGTGGATGTTCGCGAGGCCGTTCGCGAGGCCGGGCCCCAGATGCAGCAGCGTCGACGCGGGCGTATCCTTCATCCGGTACCAGCCGTCGGCCGCGCCGGTCGCGACACCTTCGAACAGGCACAGCACGCTGCGCATTTTCGGGTTCTCGAGCGCCGCCAGAAAATGCATCTCCGACGTGCCCGGGTTTGCGAAGCAGATATCGACGCCTTGATCCACCAACGTCGCGACGAGACTTTGCGCGCCGTTCATTTAGTAGCCCGCCGCCTCACGCGCCATCCCGACCACGCCGTAGCTGCGCATCGGCGCGGACAGCAGCAGGCCGTATCCCTCCTCGAGCACGCGCTTGTGGTTCTTTGCCGAAACGTGCGGATGCGCGACTACGACGTCATGACGCTTGCACGTATCGACGATTCGGCGCATCGCATCGACCACGATCGGGTTGTCGTAGTCGCGCGGACAACCGAGCTCCTGACTCAGATCGCCCTCGCCGATCATGATGAAGCCGATCCCCGGTACGTTCGTCAGGATGTCGTCGAGGTTCTCGATTGCCTCGGTGCTCTCGCACATCAGGCCCACGAGAATTTCTCCTTCCGGTGCAAGCGGCCATACGTCGGCCTTCTTGTAGTACTCGGCTATCGTCAGGCCCCAGTAGCGCGATGCGTTCGCCGGGCCGTCGCCGCGCACGCCTTTCGGCTCGTACAGCGAGGCATTCTTGGGCCGCGCGTAGCGGCACGACGCGACCGCGTTGTAGGCCTGTTCGACGGTCGAGACGTGCGGCCAGATCACGCCGTACACGCCGCGATCGAGCACTTGCTTGGCGAACGCCTGGTTCATCTCGGCACCGTTCGCCGGGATACGCGCGAGCGGCGTAACGCTCGGTGCAATCGAACCGGAGGACGCGATCGCCTTGCGGTTCAGCAGGTACTGCAGCGCATCGCCCAGCGCGGTGACGTCGTACGGATTGTGCTCCATCTCGAAGACGAGACCGTCGTACGGCGATTCGCTCATGTCGATCGCGGTCTGCCGGTCGAGTTTCGAAAACGCGGCAAACGCGGGCTTGCCCGATTCGAACGCGCGGATCAGGCCATTCAGGCGGGTTTGGCTCATTGGGTGTCTCCGTGGTGAGTCATGTGCGTTCTTATGCCAACGCCGGATACAACTTCAGCGCGGTCTTGCCGAAAATCCACTCGCGATCCGTTTCGCTGAGACACTGCAGTCCGTCCTGAGCGGTCGCCAGGATTTCGGCGAGCGTGCCCGGCGAAGTCGGGAAGTTCGAACCCCACGCAAGGCGCGCAGCGCCGAACGCTTCGACCACGCGCGGAAAAAACGTCTCGGCGCTTGCCTTTTCCTTCTTCACATCGCCGAAAATGCGCGGCGTGAGCTTCAGGTAGACGTTCGGCAGATCCGCCATCGCGAACAGGCTCGCAGCGTTCGCGTACGGCGGCCCGTCGAGGACGTCCGGCCGTGCGAGGTGGTCGAGGACGATGTTCACGCGCGGGAACTTCTGCGCCAGCATCCGAACCTGCGGCAGGCCGATCGGCCCGGTCTGGATGCACATCGGCAGCTTCAGCTCCGCGAGAATCTCCCACGCGCGAAACGACTTCGGATTCTCCAGCTCGCTCGGATCGAAGTCCTTCGTCGAGCCGCCGGTGAAGATGCGCAGCCCCGCCAGACCGCTGCCGACCCACTTTTCGATGACCGATGCAACGTCGTCGGCCAGCATGTCGACCGAGCCGACGGCAACGAGTCGATCCGGAAACCGCGCACAACTGTCGACCACGTAGCTGTTGTCGAAGCCATACGTCGTCGACGAATGCACGACGGCCGCCTTCGCGACACCGGCTTCGTCCATGGCGCTGATCAACGCTTCAACGGTGTTCGGCCGTTCCTGCGACCATTCCGAGCGCTTGCCGAACAGCGGCGCCGGTGGGTAGCGCTTCTCGTCGTCCGAGATAATGTGCGGATGAATATCTACGATTGATGTCATGGCGTTTCTGTTCCTGTGCATGCCGTTTGCCTACAGTCCGCGTGCCTTCAGCCGCGCATCGAGCCGCGGGTACACGCGCCGTGCGTTGCCTTCGTAGATCTTGAAGCGGTCCTCCTCGCTCAACGACGGGATTGCGTCGATGTAGCGCTTCGTGTCGTCGAAGAAATGCCCCGTGCACGGGTCCTTGCCGCGCACGGCGCCGATCATCTCCGAGCCGAACAGCACGTTGTCCGATGGAATCACCTTCGTCAGCAACTCGACGCCCGGCTGGTGATACACGCACGAATCGAAGAACACGTTCTCCAGCAGCCCTTCGAGCGGCCGCTCGCGCATCTCCAGCGACATTCCGCGATAACGGCCCCAGTGGTACGGCACGGCACCGCCGCCGTGCGGGATGACCAGACGCAGCGTCGGGAAGTCCTTGAACAGGTCCGACTGCAGGATCTGCATGAACACCGAGGTATCGGCGTTCAGGTAATGCGCGCCGGTGCCGTGAAAGCACGGGTTGCACGAAGCGGCGACGTGAATCATCGCGGGCACGTCGAGGTCGACGAGCGCTTCGTAGACCGGATACCACTCGCGGTCCGTCATCGGCTTGCCGGTCCAGTAACCGCCGCTCGGGTCCGGATTGAGGTTGCAGCCGACGAAGCCGAGCTGCTCGACGCAGCGGCGCAGTTCCGGAACGACGTTCTTCGGCGGCGCGAGCGGCGACTGCGGCAGCTGGCACACGGGTACGAAATTGTCCGGAAAGAGCTCGCTCACGCGGTAGACGAGATCGTTGGAAATCTCCGCCCACTCCACGCTCGTGCGTTCGTTGCCGAGGTGATGGCTCATCAGGCCGGCGATCGGCGAGAACAGCGTGATGTCATAGCCGCGCTCCTTCTGCAGCTTCAGCTGTCCGTTGCCGATCGCTTCGCGGATCTGGTCGTCGCTGACGTACGCACCGTCGCGCGACGGTGCATTGGCCGGATCGTTCGCGGCCGCAACCTGCTTCGCGCGCCATTCGCGAAACGACGCGGGGACGGTCGTGAAGTGACCGTGGCAATCGATGATCATGGTGGTCGTCTCCGGGATGCGTTACGCCTGCGGGTCGACGAAGAGTTCGTCAATCGACATGCGCCGCGGCGTCAGGCCCTGCTTGAACGCCGTCGCTTCAAGCGCTTCGATGGTCTTGCGGTTCGCGTCGATGCCGAACGGCAACGGATCGTGCCCGACGATCTTTCGCAGCGCCAGGTACTTGGTGCTGTTCTTGTCGCTGAGCTCCCCCGCATCGAGTTTCGCGAGCCAGTCCTTCTTTGCCTTGTCGAATGCGGCGTATAGCGACTTCGCGACCCAAGGATGCTCGGCGAGCACCGAATCCTTCACGACGATCGTGCCGTGCATCGGATAAACGCCAGTGCGCGCGTAGTATTCCGCTTCGAGTTCCTCCGCATTCGGCAGCAGATCCGGGTAATGGGCTTCGACCTCCTTCCAGCCACCGTTCGGATTGCCCGTGCGGCCAATGCCGGCGTTGCCGTGCAGGCCAGCGACAAGTTCGCCGTTCGCCATCATCTCCGCAAGCGAACTGCCGGCCGGCGCGTGGATCACGTTCGGCGGCAGCTTCAGTTGCGTGACATGTTCCTCGTCGTCGACTACCCACGTCACCTTCGACGGATCGAGACCGAATTCGTCCATGAACACCTGGCGCGTCCAGGCGCCCGTCGTGACCGAGTAGGCGCGCACGCCGACCTTCTTTCCTTCCAGATCCTTCGGCGTCCTGATGCCTGCGTCGGGGCGTACCAGCATGCCCGCGTGGTGGAAGCGTCGCACGACGAAAATCGGCAGCGCGACGAATGGCGCGCCGTACGCCCGGGCGATCACATAGGTCGTCGGCGCCAGTTCACACACGTCGAATTCGAGGTCGCGAACCATGCGGCGGAATGCGCCGATCTGCGGCTTCACCGTGATGAACTCCGCTTCCACGCCTTCGATCGGAATCGAACCGTCGCGGATCGCGGCGGTATGCGGATACTCGGCGATGGCGAGCTTCAGGTGTACTTTGCTGCTCAATTTAGTCTCCTTGAAACCAGGGCAATCGGATCGCCGAACCAGCGGCGTTGGTGTGGCTATTCGTGCGATCTCGTTGCAGTCAATGATGTTCGCCGGCCGGTTTTGCGTCTATTGAATTAAGCTGCGCGGGGCTTAACGGTCCGGTAAAGGCGGCGCGGCTACCGCGTTGGCGCGCCCTGCATTGCCGGGCGATGCGGCGCGCAACGTCGGCTGCTCACGCGCGCGAAGGCCCAGCGCGGCCTCCTCGAGACACGAAACCATCAACCTCGCGCTCGGCGTCAAGCCCCGGTTGCGGTTCCACAGCATGCCGGCCGGCCGAAGCAGCCGAGGCAGGCTCAGCGGCAGCGTATGGAGCGGCTGGACGGTGTCGCCGCCCGGCGTGCCGGCCATTACTGCGATGAAATCGGAAATCTGGAGTTGCGCGCGCATCACGTGGATCGACAGCGTTTCGATGTAGTTGTTGGTCAACGGCACATCGTGCGCTTCGAGCGCGCGTTCCAGCGGGTCGCGCAAAATCGAGCCTGGCGGCGGCAGGATCCACGGGTAGGGCCGCAAGTCGGCCCAATCGAGCGTCTTTCTGCGTGCAAGCGGATGTTGGCGGCCCGTCATCAGCACCACTGGCTCCTCGAGCAGCTCCTTCTCCTCGAAGCTGCCGAGCGTATCCGGCGCCGGCAGGCGGCCGACGACGAGGTCCAGGTGGCCCTGCCACAATTCGGGCAGCAGCGACGCGGTCGTGCCTTCCGTCACCATCGCGTTGGTGCCCGGCGAGCGCTGCTTGAGCAGTCTTAGCGCCTCCGGCAGCAGCACTGATGCAGAAGCCGGCAGCATGCCGATATGCACCTTCCCTTCGGTGCCCGAGCGCAGCGCTTTCAGTTCGTCGCGCGTCTGATGCAGGATCGCGAGCATTTCTCGCGCGTGACGAATCAGGCACTCGCCGTAAGGCGTCGGCGCGACGCCTTGGGCGGTACGCTGAAAAAGCGTAAGGCCGAGGCCGCGCTCCAGCTCCGCCAGCGATTTCGAAACCGCCGGCACCGTCACGTGCGTGACGTCGGCCACCTGGGTCAGATTGCGGTAGGTGTCGATCGTCACCAGCAGGCGCAGGTGCCGCGCCTTCAGATTGATCTGCAGGTACCAGTCGAGCGCTGACACGTCGTCTACCTCCGCGGCTTTTTGTCGTTCATGCTTTGGGCTCGAGGGCGTGAAACGTCATGCCGAGCGAAATCGACGTGAAATAGCCGATCGTGACCAGCAGTTCGGCGATCACCGCACGCCCGAGCCCCGTGTCGTAACGGGCAAAGCGAGCATCGTCGATCGCGGCGCCCGCAAGAAGGTCGTGCACGGCCTCGCTCACGAGCGCGAGCCGATCGTCGCCCAGTCCGGTTACATCGGTCCTGCGCCTGTCGAGAATCGCATCGACGAGCGCCTGCGGCACCCCTGCCTTCAGCGCATGCCGACGGTGATTCGCGATCACATACGGCGCATTCCAGAACACCGCTGTCGAAAGAATCGCCACTTCCGTTTCCGCCTCGCTCAGCACAGGCGAGCGGTCGACGTGGGTGCCGATGATTTCCATGCCTTCGGCCAGACGCGGGTTGTGCAGCCAGATGTGGAACGGTGTGGGAATTCGCCCGCGCCCTTCACCGAGTCTCGCGATCACCTTCTTCTGATCGTCGCTCGCACGTTCCGGGTCGATACGTTGAAGTCGGTTGTCCGTCATGCGTCTATCCTTCGTGAAAATTGCGTCCTCAAAGGAGGCTGCTCGGCCATGGAATGTGAATGATCTTCTCGAAGACGCCATAGATCAGCGCCGTCACGCAGGCTGCAACGATCAGGCTGAGCCGCCACGGCTCGCGCCCCTCGACGCGCATGAACGCGACGATGATGACCGGCACGGTCGGAACAAGACCGATCACCGACATGCACAAAAGAAACAGCACGAACCAGCCGAGAAACTTCGCGGCACGCAGTAACTCGGTGCCGGGAGGCAGCTTGTCTGCGTGATCGCTAGGCACGTCCATGTGAATACCGCCCCCGACACCGGCGGCGCCGGCGTGAGCGGGTATCACGAATATCTTGTAAAGAAGACTCAACGTTGCCGCGATCACGAGAATGCTGGCGATGACCGTCGGCCCGATGCGGGCCATCAGCACCCAGCCTTGCGCACTGGCCACGACATACGCACCGACGCCGATAAAAAACACGTACATCAGGTCTTCCGGTTTCGCGACGATCCTGGCGCCCGGGCGCAGCCGGGCGTGTGCGCCGCTGCGCAACGCAGTGAACAACGGCTTGAAGAACACGAGCGCCGCAAGCGTGAGCAAGACCATCACGACCGGATGCGTCAACCAGCTCGCTCCGTAGCGCACATAGGAGATGGACATATAGCGTTCCATCAGCACGCCCAGCACGAGACCGAGAATGAGCGGCGGGCGCGCCCATCTGAGACGCTTCATCGTCCAGCCGAGCACACCCGCAATCAGCAGCACGAACAGGTCGCCCCAGCTGCGCGAACCCTGGAATGCGCCGACGTAGATGATCGGCATGATGATCGGCAGGATCAGCGTGTAGCGCAGCGTCGAAACCTTGGCGAATTGCCCGCTCAGCAGGAAGCACAGGCCCGCGCCGAAAATATTGGCGAGCGCGATCGACCAGACCATCGAATACGTGAAGTCGAGATGTTTCGTCAACATGTCCGGCCCGGGGATGAACCCGTGCACCATCATCGCGCCGAGCAGAATCGCCTGTGCTGCACCGCCGGGCACGCCGAACGACAGCATCGGTACGAGGCTCCCGCCTTCGCGCGCGTTGTTGGCGGCCTCCGGCGCGATCACGCCGCGGACGTCGCCGGTACTGAAGGTCTCGCGCGCGCCCTTCGACGTCTGCAATGCATGCCCGTACGCGATCCAGTCCGTCACCGCACCGGTAATGCCCGGCACCGCGCCGAGGACCGCGCCAAGGCCCCCGCAGCGCACGATCAGAAACCAGTTGCGAAATCCGTCGACGACGCCCTGGCGCATACCGCTGCGCGAACTGAACTGCACGTTCTGCGCGATTGCGGTGCGCCGTATCGCCAGCTCGCACAGCTCGGGCAGCGCGAAGACGCCGAGAATGATCGGCACGAGCGGAATGCCATCCTGCAGATAAAGGATGTTGCCGGTCCAGCGCATCTGCCCCGTTGCGACGTTGGTCCCGATCATGCCCACGAGAATGCCGAAGCATGCGGCGACCACACCCCTCAGCGGCGCATTGCCCGACAGTGCAGAGACCATCGACACGCCGAAGATCGTCAGCGCGAGCATTTCAGGCGTGCCGATCGACAGCACGAACGGCCGCACCAGCGGCAGGGAGATCGCGAGAATCAGCGCGCCGATGAGGCCGCCGAGCAAGGACGACGTGTAGCATGCGCTCAAGGCGCGCGCCGCTTCGCCGCGCTTTGTCATCGGCAGGCCGTCGAGCACGGTCGCCTGCGAAGCGGCATGGCCCGGCACGCCGAACAGCACGGCAGGGATCACGTCGGATGTCGTAATGACCGACGCCATGCCGAGCAGCATCGCAAAGGCCGCATACGGGTCCATCGTGTAGGTAAACGGCACCAGCAACGCGAAGCCGGTCAACCCGCCGATGCCTGGCAGCAGTCCGATCGACAGCCCGACCACCACCCCCAGCACGAGGAAGATCAGGCGATTGAATTGCAGGAGCGTCGTCAGCGCATGGCCTGCCGCCATCAGCGTTGCTTCGTTGAAAAATTCCATGCGTGATCCTGATGAAAGGGCGAACCGCTGGGTCCACCTGTGCCGGTTTCAGTCGGCAAGCGACGGGTAGAGAATCTTGGCCGTTCGGCCCCAGACCCATGCGCGTTGATCGTCGGTAAGACTCGCGAAGCACGCATGCCCCTGATCGATCAGCTTCTTCAAAGGTCCTGCCGATGCCGGATAGTTCGAACCGAATGCCAGGTGATCCGCGCCAAATATCTTCACGAGATGCGGGAAAAAGGCATCGGCGCCGCCGGGCGCTGCTTGTGCCAGATCGAAGGTGCGCGGCGTGATCTTCATGTACACGTTGTCGTATTTCGCAAGGTCGAACAGACCAGCGCAGCGCGCATACGGCGGCCCCTCCTCGATATCGGGCCGCGCGCAGTGATCCAGCGCGATCCTGACTGCCGGAAAGCGCCGCGCGAGCTCGGCCACCATCGAAAGACCGTCCGGCGTGGTCTGCACCGCCATCGTCATGCCAAGCTCCGCGCAGCGCTCCCAGATCGGGAACGTCGCCGGGTCGACAAGCCAGCTGCCGTCGCTCTGGTGCGTCGCGCCGCCTGTGAAGAGACGGATGCCGCCCATGCCGTGCGCGAGCCAGTAGTCGAAGGTCTTCAATGCATCCGGCGCGAGCAGGTCGAACGAGTACACGCCGGTGAACCGCCTCGGGTCGCGTGCAACACTGTCGGCGACGTAGGCGTTGTTGTGGCCGTAGGTCGTCGACGAATGCACGATGGCGGCCTTGGCGACGCCCGCCTCGTCCATCTCGGCAACGAGTTGCTCGAACGTGATCGGACGCGTGGCCGACCATGTCGAGCGATGTCCGTGCTGCGGCGCGATCGGGTAGCGTGCGGTATCCGTCGAAATGATGTGCGGATGAATGTCGATAATTTCGGGGGTCATGGACTATCCAGCGTCGAGTTGATTAAGCGTTCAAGGCGAACTGAAGATGAGCTTGCGTGCCGCATCGATCTGCGCTCGTGGCGTCGCATAGAGCTTGCCGACAATCTGTTCCACCGCGTTCCCGTCGATCGGATCAGGCGGGAAGCCCGAGTTTTTCATCGCCGCGATGAACGCGGGATCGGCGATCGTTTTGGCGAACGCCTCGCGCAGCGCATTCAGGCGATCCGCGGGCACGCCCTTCGGCACCGCAATCGGGCGCCCGGCATCGAACGGCAGCAAAAACAGATTGAAGAGCGCCTTCACGTCGGGGTCGGTGATGTACGCGCTCAGGTTCGGCGCGTCGGCGAACGGCGCCGGGCTGGTCCAGCCAAGATGCAACAGCACCTTCATCTTGCCGCTGGCGAGCATGCGCACCGGCTCGCCTTGCTGCAGCCCGTCGATCGTGGACGCCCAGCCGTCCACTTCGCCCCGCTGCATCGCCAGATAGACTTCGCCGCGTCCCGTGTATCCCGGCACGATGCTCATCTTTGCGCCCAGATACTCGTCGAGCAGCGCGGGCAGCGTGCGGTCTTCGTTTGCGAAGCCCGTGGCGCCGATGTACATCTTTTTCTTCGTGAGGTCGGCTGCGCTCGTCACGCCGGAGCGCGTCATGGACACGATGCAGTAGTCGACCTTGTTCAGGCTGCCGAGCCAGCGCACCTCGCGCGGGTCGAAGCGGTTCTGGCGCGGGTCGAGCAACGGGATGTAGAGATTATTGCGCTGCAGAAAGCCGATGACCGTGCCGTCGTCCGGCTGCCTCGACTGCAGCGATGCCGCCGCCACCATGCCGCCCGCGCCCACGACGTTCATGACCACGGCATGCGGCTTGCCGGGCAGGTAGTTCACAAAGAAGCGCGCGAACTGACGCGCGATGATGTCGGTGGGGGTGCCCGCGTCCGCGCTGACGACGAGCGTCACCGTCTTGCCATGATAGAAGCGCTCGACCGACTGACCGTAAGCCTGCGTGGCGAGCGCCATGGCGGCCATGCCGATCAACGCCGCGCAAGCGCGAATGGCGCTCCAGTACTTCATGGTCGTCGTGTCTCCAATTAATGACTGCTCACCCGGATTCTGGCCAGCGTGCGAACGGTCATCAATTGAGAAAAATGGCGGCGGCCTTGAGCAAACGGTTAAGCGCCCGCGGCGGCCGCCGCGATCATGCAGACTTGAGCGATCGGCGCGCCCGCTGGCTGCGTGCCGCAACGCGCGGTGCGGCCTCTTCGAGACATGCCACCACGAGTTGTGCGCTCGGCGTGAGACCGCGGCTGCGATTCCACAGCACGCCGGACGGGCGCAGCAGCCTCGGCAGGCTCAATGGCAGCGTGTGCAGCGGCTGTGCGGAATCGTGGGCGGGCGTATCGGCCATCACGGCGATGCAGTCGGAGACCTGAAGATGCGCGCGCACCACATGGATCGACAGCGTTTCGATGTAGTTGTTCGCGAGCGCCACCCCATGCGCCTCGAGCACGCGCTCGAGCGGATCACGCAGGATCGAGCCGGGTGGCGGAAGAATCCACGGGTACGGTTCGAGGTCCGACCATTTCACGCTCTTTCTGCGCGCGAGCGGATGGTGACAGCCGGTGACGAGCGTCACCGGGTCTTCGAGCAGTTCCTTTTCCACGAAACTGCTGAGCGTATCCGGCGGCGGCAGACGACCCACGACCAGATCCAGATGGCCTTGCCACAGCTCGGGAAGCAGCCATGACGTCGTCCCCTCCATCACGGCCACGTTGGTGCCCGGCGAGCGTTGCTTCAACAGGCTGAGCGCCTCCGGCAGCAGCACGGAAGCCGACGCCGGCAACATGCCGATGCGGACCTTTCCTTCGGTTCCGGAACTCAGCGCCTTCAGTTCGTCGCGCGTTTGATGAAGGATGGCCACCAGTTCGCGCGCGCGTCGCACCAGGCACTCGCCGTATGGCGTCGGCACGAGACCGTGAGCCGTGCGAGAGAACAGCGTGAGCCCCAGCCCGCGCTCCAGTTCGGCCAGCGACTTCGACACCGCCGGTACCGTCACATGCGTGACTTCTGCCACCTGCGTCAGGTTTCGGTAGGTATCGATCGCCACGACGAGATGCATGTGCCGCGCTTTCAGGTTGACCTGAAGGTACCAGTCGAGCTCTGACACGTTCTCTCCCCCGTTGTGCAGACTTCACCAGCCGGTTAAGTCAACGGCCATTTTACTCAATTGCCTCAGTGGGCAGCTTTCTGCCACATTACGGTCCGTACCACACGTAGCGGACCACCGATGACCCAGTCTTTCGCCCGACGACGCTTCCTGCGCAACGCGGGTCTCGTCGGCCTCAGCGTCGCTGCCAGCAGGATAGCCGCACCGTTGCGCGCACGGGCCGCCGACACGCGGATCCGCATCGTCAGCAACCCTGGCCTCGAAAACGCAACCCTTAACGCGTTGATCGATGAAATGGGCTACTTCCGGCGATTCGGCGTGAACGCATCGATCATGCAGGTACCCGGCGTCGCCGGCCCGTTCAATGCAATTGAAGCCGGTACGGCGGACCTCTGCATGGTGTCGGGCTACGACGGCGTGCTGTCGCGCATCGAACGAGGCGCACCTGTGAAGATCGTCGGAGCGGGAATGCGCAAATGCGCGCTGACGGTATACGCGCGGCCCGGCGAGGTCGAAAGCCTGGCCGGATTGAAGGGCAAAACGGTCGCGGTCGGGCCGGCGCTCGGCCTGCTGCACACGCTCATGCTGCAACTGCTGAAGGAAAAAGGCATCGATGCTTCGCAGGTCCGCTTCGTTGACAAGGGCAGCAACGACCAATGCTATGCGGCGGTCGTGAACGGTGAAGCCGACGCGTGCTGTGCAAGCATTTCGCACCGCAACGACGGCACCGGGCTCACGGCGATTCGGGAAGCCGATCTGTGGGAAGCACTGCCTCGCTGCATTTTTCAGACGGCCTATGCATCGGATGCCGCCCTGCGCGACAAGCACGAAGCCATGGTGGCGGTCATGGCCGCGTATGGCGCACTCTACGAATTTCTGATGTCCCCTGCGTCGCACGACGCGTTCTTCGACGCACGAAAACGCGCGCAGAAACGATTCGACGGCGCATCGGCACAGGCGATCTGGGATTTCAACCAGACAGACCGACCGTACTCGCGCGACTTGACGCTTACGCCTGACGACATCGGCTATCTGCAGGACATGTTCGTCGGCGTGGGGATCCTCCGGCACAAGCAGCCGTTCGCGGATGTAGCCGACATGTCGGCCGCTGCCGCTGCGGCCAAACTTCCGGTTTGAACAACCGACAACAGGGAACCGCCCGGCGCTGCGCGTTCGGGGCGGTTCACGTTACGCGGCGCTCACGTCAGAACGTATGCCGGATACCGGTGATGACCGACAGCTGCGAGCTGCCCGCGGGCGGCGTCGGCACGGCCGTAATGGTCGTCGCCGCGAGCGCGAGATTGCCGTAGTTGTGAATGCGTTCGGCCGTCACATAAACGAGCGTGCGCTTCGACAGCAGGTATTCGCCGCGCAACACCAACACCAGCGCCTTGTTGCGCGAGTGATCGTATTTCAGCTGCGCGACCATGCCGTCCACATGCAGGAAAGGCGTCACCGGCACCGTGCCCGTCACCCAGAGCAAGTTGCTCTTCGGCGTGGCGAGGCCCTCGTCGTCGCGCCTGATCCAGCCCGCGCCAACCTTGGCCTTGGAGAGCTTGAAGTAGCCTCCCAGGGAGAAACGGCTATCCGTGAGCTTCGGCGACGTGAGCCCGCCGAAGGTCCCGGACGTGCCGCCATAATTCCGCTCGTACGAAGTCGCCAGCCCCCAGAACCCTCCATCGTATTTGGCCATCACGGAGTATTCGCGGCATTCGTTCGACGGTGTCGTTTGTCCGGGGCAATTGGCAGCGGCGGCCGTGGCGGGATTGCCGTTCACCGCATCGCGACCGAAGCTGTAGTTCACGCCCGTTTCGAACGGGCCGTAAAAAAAGCGGTAGCTGATCGAGTTGTCCGCCCGGGCGTTTGCGATTCCGTTATCGAGCGTGGTCAAGCCTTGGGCGCCCGTGCCGAACGGATTGATGAAGGAAATCGCATAAAAGCGCATCGTGTACTGACGGCCGAACGTGATGCGACCGAATCTTCCGTCGAGGCCCACGTACGATTGCCGCCCGAACAGCCGTCCGCCCTGCCTCGAGCTTCCGTTGCTCGGCATGAAGCCGCCCTGCAAATCGAAAATGGCCTTGGTACCGCCGCCCAGATCTTCCGTGCCGCGAATGCCGAAGTAGGACGTCGCAGTGCCGTCGCCCATGCGGAAAGCGTGGGTAGTGCCGTTTTTGCCTTGCGCCACGTTGTTGACGTACTCGAGGCCCTGGTCGATCAGTCCGTACATCGTCACCGTACTGGTCCCGGCGAATCGGCTGTCGGCCGCGGCTTCGTCTCCGGCATGCGCCAGCGTGGGCGCAATACAGGTCAACGCCGCGCACGCGAATGTTGCGGTCCTGTGTCCCATGATTATTGCTGTCTCCTGAAGGGTCGGGGAACCCGTTTTTTGTTTGTAACGCGATGAAAGTTTTGCCCATGCGCCACGGCGACGCCATTGAGAAATGCGGCGTCCCGGTGGAGCGATTGGTTAACGCGTTAGCAGCCGGGCTTCTTGCCCGCTTTTTCCCCTGTACGGAGACTGACCTGCGCTCGGAGCGTGCCTGGACGTTGTTACGGACTCATTTGACGAACGCGACGCTGACTGCCGTCGGCACCTCCGCTGTCGCACCGGTCGCGGCGAGTTTGCCGGAAGCCGGATCGACACTGAACACGGCAACGTTCCCGCTGTGCTGATTCGCGACGAACAACCAGCGGCCCGACGGATCGAGCGCCATGCCCCAAGGCCGCGCGCCGCCGCTCGCAATACGCTGCAGCTCGCTGAGCTCGCCGGAATCGCGATCGACGCGGTAGACGACGAGCATGTCCTCTGCCCTGTCCTGTGCGTAGACGAAGCGTCCGTCGCCGCTGATCGCGATCTCTGCTCCGCTCTTAGTGCCGCCGAATGAAGCGCTGCCGAGCGGCACCGTCTGCACCGCCGCGAGGCGTCCTTGCGCGGCCTCCCAGCGCAGCACGAAAATTTCGCCGCTCAGTTCGGTGATCAGATACGCGAACCGACCGTCGAGGCCGAATACGAGATGACGCGGCCCGCTGCCGGCCGGCGCCGAGAACGTACGCGGCGGGTCGGCATCGTCCGGCAGCAGTGCGCGCGTCGCCGCATCGAACCCGTACACGAACACGCGGTCCGCACCGAGATCGGGGACGAGCACGTATCGGCCGGACGGATCCACGACTGCATTGTGTGCATGCGCGCTGGCCTGCCGGCGCACATTCGGACCGGAGCCCACGTCGCGCACGGTCGACGCGCGCGCGCCAAGACTGCCATCCGGTTCGAGCGTGATGCTCGACACGGTGCCGCTGTCGTAGCTCGCGGCCAGCAACGTCCGCGACCGCATGTCGAGCGAAAGATGGGTCGTCCCCCGCCCTGCCGCATCGACGCGGTTCAGTTCGGTCAACGCCCCTGTTTCCCGGTCCGCGGCGTACGCGGTAACGCTTCCTTCCCGCGACTTGTCGTCGTCGACTGCGTAGATCACCGGTCTTCGTGGGTCGCTCTCTACCCAGGTTGCGTTGATCCCTTTCGCGACCGGGCCGATCGCGGCCAGTGAACCCGTCGACGGGTCGAAGCGCAGCGCGTAAATCCGAGCCTGTTGGGTTCCCACATAAACCAGTTGCGTGCGGCCGCCCGGCGACGTAGCGTTCGCGTACGAGCCGATCGCGAACGCGCTGGCGAACAGCAACGGTACCGCCGTCACCGCACGCCGCGTCCAGCGGACCGCAAGAATTCGTCGAATCATCTTTTTCGAGCTCCTCCATCCGGCCGGCAGCCGACCGCGATTCGGTCCGCCAGCACGATGGTTGCAGCCTATCCGCGATGCGCGCGGCCGTCCCGGTACAAACTGTGGATTCGCCTGGACTTTCGGCATCCGGCTGCCGGCCGCCCGCGACTTATTGCGGCAATGTGCCTTCCGCCTGCTGGCGGGCGCTCACACGAAACTGGCTCGGCGTTTGCCCCACTTCGCGGCGAAAGAAGCGCGTGAAGTACGCGGCATCGGCAAAGCCGAGATCGAACGCGATCTGTTCGACCGACATGTCGCCGAAAATCAGTTTGCGCTTCGCTTCGGTCACGATGCGCGCGCGAATCATCTTCGTCGGGCTTTGCGCGACCGCCGACGCGCATGCGGCGCGCAACTGGACCGGTGAGATCGCCAGCATCGATGCATAGTCCTGCAGCGAGAGGTTCGATTGATAATGCTGGTCGATCAGCTTGCGAAAACGGTCGACAACGCGAAAGTCGTTGCGCGTTTCACCATCGGCGACCCGCTGATCGAGCTGCGCTTCCCGAACGAGCAACAGCAGCAGCATCGTCAGCAGCGCCCGCGTGCCGGCGATGTGTCCTACCGCATGCGATTCGGCTTCCCGCTTCAGATCGCCGATCAACCGATACAACTCGATGCCGGTTTGCGTAGAACCGGCGAGCGGAATCAGACGGGGCGCCGACCACAGCGTGCAGAATTCGCGCAGCTCCGCGTTGATCTGGCGAAGATACGCGTCGTCGATCGTGACTACCCAGCGGTCCACGTCCACTTCATAGTCCAGACCGTGCACGCACTCCGTCGGCAGCAGCAGCGCGCACGGTCCTTCGAACGGCACGCTGCTTCCTTCCAGGTTCATCACACCGCGCCCGCGCAACACGAAAATCACCTGTCCATACGCCGGGTGCGCATGCGGCTCGGTGCGCCAGCGGCCGCGCTCGGTCACGTGGCCGACGTGCACGAACCAGTTCTCGTCCTCGGGGCGTTCCACATAGAGCCGGACCCTCGGCACCGTGGTCTGCCTTGCGCTACTGCTGTGCTTTTGATGCTGATCTTTCATCGCGCGACTTCGAACGTTCGACCAGAAAACGGCCAATCCTTTCACACATTCCGCGCATGTGCGACCTGATATTTACCCGGACGCGGATACCGGAGAAAAGTGCCAGCGAATCTAACTTTTGTGTAAAGGCATTCAAACCGGCATCGCATACATTGCGGTCCACGGCGACCATCCTGCGCGTCGACATCGTCGAGCGCCGTCACCGTGTTACGAAAAATTCAGAGTCGTGAATCGACCGCTTCCTGCATATCAACGAAATGTGGAAGGAGACATGAAAAAATCCACCGCTATCCGCGCGCGGCTGCTCGGCATCGCCGTGCTCGGCGGTATCGCCGGTCCGGCGCATGCAGCCGAAACACTACCGGGCCTCGACGCAGCGAGCGACGCCGCGCGACTTGCACCGGCCGAAAGACCAGCGCCAGCCGACCCAGCGGCACAGTCCGCGACGCCCGTCACGCTGTCGCAGGCGAGCACGTTGACTGCACCGCTGTCGCCGCCCGCGCAGGTCAGTGCGCCGACGTCATGGAACGATACGTATATCGGTTACCGCGTCGGCACCAACTTCTACTACCCGGGCGTGCGAACGGCGACAGGCGCACCGGCGAAGGTCACGCAGAACATCGGCTTCCTCACGACGACCGGTGGATTCCGGTACGGCAGTTACGCGTTCAACGTCGACTACCTCGTGTCGAACATGGCCAACCCGGAGGCGGGCCCGACGAATCAGTACGGCTACCCGACGCCCGGGTCCGGCGGTGCGCAGGAAGTCTATAGCGTCGGCCGCGTGTCGCTCAGTGCCAGCAGGATTTTCAACCGGCCGTTTTCGTACGGATTCGTCCGCGACGTCGGAGTGACGCTCGGCTACGAGTTCGGTACGAAGAACGACGCCTACGCGGAACGGGCCCGGATGTTCGTGGCCGGCGCGACCATCGAGTTCGCGATTCCGCGCGGCTTCTGGAATATGACGCTTGGCGTGCGCACCGAGAGCAACCACGACGGCATTACGAACGTCGACGTTCACTTCAACCCGGCCGTGCACTTCGAGAGTTCGTGGCTTTATCCGTTCCGTCTCGGCCCGGTCCCGCTGGTGTTCAAAGGCTTCGCGAGCGTGACGGGGCCGAAGGGGAAAGATGGCTTCGGCGTGCGCACGACCACCGAGTTTCTCACGCGCGCTTATCTCATGGCGGACGTCGGATCGTTCGTCGGCCATCCGCGCACGATCTATGCGGGCATCGGCTACGAGTACTGGCACAACATGTACGGCACGCCGGCTTCGGAACAACCGGGGACCACGCAGACATCGGTGCCGATGTTCGTCGCGGAACTTCATTTCTGATTCGCGTGCAACCGCGTGCAGACGCGGTTATCCGCCTCGATGAACAACATGGAACGCACGATGCGCAAACCTCTTGTCGCTTTAGCCGGCGCGATGTCGGCTGCACTGATGCAGCCTGTCCTTGCCCAGTCGTCAGTGACGCTGTATGGCGTCATCGATGACGCGATCGAATACCAGAACGGCGGCAACGGCGCCGTCGCACGGATGACCTCCGGCGGCCTGTTCGCGAGCCGGTACGGGTTCAAAGGCAGCGAAGACATCGGTGGCGGCTTGCATGTGAACTTTCAGCTCGAGCAGGGATTTTCCGGCGTATCAGGCGCCGCCGCGAACGGAACCGCGGCTTTCAATCGCCAGGCATGGATCGGACTATCCGGCGGATTCGGCGAACTACGCTTCGGCTTGCAAAACACGCCGCAATACATCTTCCTGAATCCGGAGCTCGATCCCGTTGCGGTGATGAGCATGGGCTCGCCGATGCTCAACTTCAACAGCCTGACGATTCGCGTCAGCAACGCGATCGCGTATTTCACGCCGAACTTTCACGGGCTGACCGCGCAGTTCATGGTGGCGATGCGTGATTCGACGACGAAGCCGACCAACGGTATCCAGTTCTATAACGCGGCTGCGCGCTATGAGAACGGTCCGTTTCGCATTGCCGCCGGATACGAGCAGGCGCAGAACGCGTCAGGAACATCGACGCTGAAGGTGTTCAACGCCGGTGTGTCGTACGGCATCGGCAACGCCCGGCTTTTCGGCGCATACCACACCGAGAAGCAGACGGACAACAGCGTGAAGCGCGACTCGTACGAAGCCTCGGGCTCCTGGCTGTTCGGCCCGGCCGATCAGCTCGTGCTGATGTACGGTTACGTTCATGACCGCACGGGCAACGGCAACAATGCGCAGCAAGTCGGCATGACTTACGAGCATTACCTGTCGAAGCGGACCACGCTGTATGTGTCGGCCGCATTCATCGACAATCGCAACAAGGCCGCGTTCACGCTGAACGGCACTGCCTATGCAGGCGTGACGGTTGCGCCGGGATCGAATGCACGCGGTGCGATTTTCGGAGTCGTGCACAAGTTCTGAAGCGCTGCCACGACGCCTGCCGACGATTGCCGGCCGCGTTCCACGTCGACGCCCCGGATCGCGCCGGACACCAAATCGCCGATTGCGCCGTTGCTTTCGCCGGGCAGCCCGGACGCCGACCAATATGACAACGCCAATAAAAAAAGCACTGCGGATCGAACCCGCAGTGCCCCGAGACCCAGCACGAACCGCTTTAAAGCTTCGGAATATAAAGCGGCATCGAGTCTTCCCACAGCGTATCGGTAATCGCATGCCGGTCGCTACCGTCCGCATTCATCACCCAGTTCTGGCCGTCCGGCTGGAACGTGTCGTCGTACAGCGACAGCTCGTCGCGAAATCCGTACTCGCCCGAGCTGTACGCGATGCGCCCGTCCCATGTCCACGTCGCGTGAGCCTGGTTGGCGCCCGGCGGCGTCAAGCGGCGCACATCGGTGCCATCCGGCTTGATTGTGTACACGTCGAAGTGAAACTTGTTCGCGTCGTTCGGGTTCACCTCCTTGCGCGTAAACACGATCCTCGTGCCGTCCGGCGACCAGCCGGGGAGATTGTCGGGCTCGGTGGTCAGCACCATCGTCTTGCGCGTGTTCAGATCGAGAATTCGCAGGCCCTTGTCGGTCTCGCTCCACACGCGATAGACGATGCGCGTGCCGTCCGGCGAATAGCTCGGGAAGCCCGCGTTCTCCTTGCCGTCGGTCAGGATCTCCGGCTTGCCGTTCATGCTGCCGTCGGCCCTGATGCGCGCGATGCGGCCAGGCATATGGGCTCGCGTGAAGAACCAGCTGCCCACGCCGAACGCAACCCACTGCTTGTCCGGCGACCACGTCGGCTGGAACGCACCCGCGAGGCCCATTGCGACCAGCTTGGGATCCAGACCGCTCGTCGCCGGATCGTAGATGTGGCGCGCATGACTGAAGTCGGTATCCGCGACGACGATCGACGAGCCGACCGCCTTCTCCGTGTACACGAGCGATTTTCCGTCGCGCGACAACTGCGGGAACACGTCGACGAAGCGATAGTTCCATTGCGGATCGAAGCGATATAGCGGCATACCGTTCGGGTGGAACGGTTTGCTGTACACGACTTTCTCGTAGACAACCTTCTTGCCGTCCGCCGAATAACGCGGCGAGCGAATACCGCTGCCCGCCGTCGCACGGGACTGCCCGGCGGTCGTATACAACCCTTCGGCTGCGCCGTTCTTGACGTGATATGCGACGTCGGTCGCGCCAACATATTGCGGGAACACCTTGAATCCCGGCGTATCGGTCAGCTGCTTGCGCACGCCGGTCGCGACGTCCACCTGCACGATCTGCGAGCTCACCTTGCCGATCGCTTCCGGGCGGTGCGCACCCCAGGTCGATTCCACCGGGGTTTCATAAAACACGATCTGCTTGCCGTCGTTCGACCACGACGGCGATCCGTCGGCGTAGCCCGCACGCGCCGCGATCTGTCGGAATCCCGTACCGTCCGGACGAATCTCATAGATCGCCGTTTCCTGCGTGCGCTCCCAGCCGACCGGCAAGTTGTGACCGCGCCAGTCGGTGCCGAGATCGGAAGAAAACGCGATCCATTTGCCGTCCGGCGACCATGACGGCCGGAAGAAGCTATGCGGCTTGTCCGGATCGAAGCGGATGTCGCCCGTCACGTTGTGCAAGGCGCCAGTCTTCAGGTTCAGCGTCCAGATGTTGGTCGTGCCCCAGGTGTCGTTATCGCGACGCGACGATACAAATGCAATCACGTCCGGATCGGCCGGGTCGTAGACGGCCGCATCGCTCACACCGGTCCAGTCCGTCAAACGCTGCAGGCCGGTCCCGTCTATCCGCACGCGATACAGGCTTGCATGACCCAGACCGTCGCGCTCCGACGTGAACACGACCCATTTGCCGTCCGGCGAAAACGAACCGTGGTAGTCGAAGCCGCCGGACGCGATCAACCGGTGTTCGTCGCTGCCATCGGCATTCGCGATGTACAGTGCCGACGTCGTGGGGCCGATGCGGTAAAGCAACAAGTCCCCTTTCGAACCGTCGGTCGCTGCTCCGGCTGCCGAAACGAACGCAGCGGCCACGGCAAACGCTGCAAACGACAGCGGTTTTCGTTTTATCTGAAGCGAAGAACACACAGTAACCGTCTCCATTTTGTAGTGAGGATCACATCGGTCTGCATCGTCCGGCAACGTGCGAGTGCCGGCAAACGACGTTTCTCTCGTCGACATGAACGCCGGCGGCTCAGTCGGCTGCGCGCCAGTACATGAAGCCCATTCCCTCGCCGGTGCCGGCCGGTGTACGCCAGCACGGAACGTAGTCGACCAGCGTCATCGGGGCGCCAGTCTTCTCCATCGCTTTCATCACGCTCGCATAGAGCTTGATTTCGGACGTGCCGGACTGATACGCACGGTTGTCGATCGCCGCAAGGCCGTCGTAGTCGTAGTCGGCGAGCATTTTCAGGATTCGGTGGTCGAACTCCTCGTCGTTCACGAAATGCGACAGGCCGCCGGACGCGAAAATGCCGATCCGCACGTCCTCCGGCCACGCGTTCAGCGCGTCGCGCAGCACGTCGCCGAATGCGATACAGCGCGACATCGACGGTTGGGTCGGCGGATAGAAGCAATTCATCAGCACCGGTACGTGAGGCGGCGGATCGTCGCTCATGATCTGGTGGTACACGAAGCTGTATGCGTGCGGTACCACGGGATAGTCGGGCAACGGCTTCATCCATACATTGTCGGGCCATGCGAACAGGTCGGTGAGGTCGAAGCCCTCGCGCTGAAACCGTTCGATGAGCCAGGCGGCGAGTTGCGGATGACAGCGGTGCGTGACGTGCCGATCCGGCGCATAGACCGCACGCTGCGGCGGCCCGTTATGCACTTCCGCGCCGCTGTAGATCGCAATCGACGGCGACTGGTGCGTGAAGATTTCCTTCTGATCCTTGCCGAGGATGATCGCGACGTCGATGCGTGCGTCGCGATACGCAGCAGCCATCGCGTCGAGCGCCGCCCGGCAGCGCGCCGCACGCGCGCGGCGCTCCTCGAGCGTCAGATACGGCTCGAAAGCGGCACCGCGATGCGCTTCGAGTTCGGGATAGGTCCATGTCCGGTTACGGAACCACAATTCAGGGTTCGCGCGGTCGCGTTCGCCGTTCTTGAGCCAATCCTCCGGCGCCTGCCCCAGCATGCCGCTATGGGGCACCGCCATCCCGAATACGATTTTCGCCATGTATGAAATATCCAGTCCAATACCGCGGGATCACCCGCCGTTACGTTTATCCGAAAGGAAATCCGGAAAAATTCCTGTGGTCGGCGACGGTTACGCCTCGCGCAACGGGCGCGGCGCCATGCTGGCCTTGGGCGCCCATTCAGGGCGAAACAGCGTCAGCGTCGCCACTGCGCCGATCAGCAAGAACACGAGGATCACCATCATCGGCAGGTCGTAGCTGTTGCTGACGTGCAGAAGCCACCCGGACAGACTCGCCGCGACGCCGCCGGCAAGGCTCGTCGCGACCTGCTGCACGCCGGTCACGAGTCCGATCGCTTCGCGCGGAATCAGCGTGAGCCGCGACAGCACGAGATTGTTTGCAGTCGTGAAGCCGAGCAACGACAGCGACAGCACGTTCCAGAACAGCGCCATGTCGAGCGAATGCGCGTACGCGCCGAGCAGTACGGTGCTGCCGCCGCAGAAGCCGGCGATCGTGAAGCCCTTGCGTACGACGAGCGGGTTGCCGCCGCGCGCGATCACGAGATCCGCGGCCCACCCGGCCAGCGCGGCGACGACCGCGATGCCGACGAAGCTGAAGAACGTGTAGAGCCCCGACTGCGCAAGCGACAGTCCGCGCTGCTCGACGAGGTACGCGGGCATCCACGTCATGGAATAGAACGTAAAGTAGCCGTAGCAGAAGTTCGTGATCATGCCGCCCCACACGACCGGGCTTGCAAGAACGCTGCCGAGCGATACCGAGCGCGCCGTGCGGCGGGCGTGCCTCAGCGACTCGCGGCTCGGCAGGTCGTTTCGCACGAGCAGCAGCCACGGCGCGAGCCACAGCAATCCCAGCAACCCTGTCGCGACGAACATCGCCTTCCACGACCACGCGACGATCACCCACGCGGCTACCGGCGCGCCGATCGCCGGCCCGAGCTTGTTGCCCATCGCAAGCAGCCCGACCGCGAGCCCGTTGCGGCGCTCGTCAAAGTTATTGCGAATCCAGCGGTAGCTCGCCGGAATCACGATCGCTTCGGCCACACCGATCACGAGCCGCATGACGACAAGGCCTGCGAGCGTCGACACGGCACCCATGAGCGCAGTCGCGATGCACCACAGCGCAAAGCAGATTGCATACGGCCACTTCACGCCGTAGCGGTCGGCTACCCAGCCCATCGGTACCTGGAACAGGCCGTAGGACCAGAAGAACGCTGCATTGATCCACCCGCGATCGATACTCGTCAGCGAAAATCGCGTCACGAAACTCGCATCTGCCAATGCGCTCGAAATGCTGCTGCGATCGACGAACGAAATCAGTACGCCGAGTGCAAGGAGCCCGAGGATGAACCAATGGTTCGAACCGCTGCGGTGTCCTGGTTTTGCTGTCTCCATCTGCCTTGTCTTCATGGTTCGCACTGCATTGCTACGCGCCCGGCGAGATGCGCAATGCGCGCGCCGGACCACTTGCCAACGTTCCGGCGCGAATCAGCGCCGGGTGCGGCTGCCTTGCCGTCTTACCGAAGAGACCATGCCGGTCTCCGGGGTGCGTTACGCTTGCGGGTCGACGAATAGTTCGTCAATCGACATGTGCCGCGGCGTCAGCCCCTGCTTGAACGCCGTCGCTTCGAGCGCCTCGATAGTCTTGATGTTGTCGTGCAGCCCGTACGGCAGCGGGTCGTGCCCGACGATCTCGCGCATACGCAGGTACTTGTTGTCGCTCGGACCGGCGACTTCGCCCGCATCGACACGCGCAAGCCATTCCTTTTTTGCCTGAGCGAACGCGTCATATAGCGATTTTGCAATCCACGGGTGCTCGGCGAGTACGGCGTCCTTCACGACGATCGTGCCGTGCATCGGATAGATGCCGGTGCGCGCGTAGTAGTCCGCCTCCAGTTCGCGTGCGTTCGGGAACAGCTCCGGGTAATCCGCCTCCACCTCCTTCCAGCCGCCGGTCGGATTGCCGGTGCGGCCGATGCCCGCCGCGGCGGCAAAGCCGGCCGCGAGCTCGCCGCTCGCCATCATGTCGGCGAGCGACGTACCGTTTGCCGCGTGGACGACGTTCGGCGGCAGCTTCAACTGCGTCACATGCTCCTCGTCGTCGACGACCCACGTGACCTTCGACACGTCGACGCCGTATTCGTCGATCAGGACCTGCCGCGTCCATACGCCGGTCGTCACCGAATACGCCCGCACGCCCACTTTCTTGCCTTCCAGGTCCTTCGGCGTGCGGACATTCGCGTCCGGGCGCACGAGCAGCCCGCCATGATGGAACGTACGCGTGACGAAAACCGGCAACGCGACGAACGGCGCTCCGAACGCGCGCGCGATGAGGTAAGTGGTTGGCGCGAGCTCGCACACGTCGAATTCGATGTCGCGCACCATCCGTCGGAATGCGCCGATCTGCGGTTTGACCGTCACGAATTCGGCCTGTACGCCTTCGATCGGAATCGAGCCGTTACGGATCGCCGCCGTATGCGGATATTCCGCGATTGCAATCTTGAGAGGGACTTTCCTGATCAACATCGTCTCCGCATGGTGGACCGTCGCCGTTGGCTGAAGCGGAAATGCCAGCGCCGGCGATCGGCTTGCAGACAGAACGATAGGCACAGGGCAAGGCGCCGTCCCTACAAAAATTGCAGATTCGCTGGCACTTTTCGCGAGCGCGGTAACGCACCCGAAAAAAGTACCAGCGAAAGCATCGTTTCTACAGAGACTTGGATCGTGCGAGGTTTCTATCATCCGCCGTACACGACAACGAACGCTCGCATTGCCCGGTTCGCGAAGCGTAGCCAGGCCTAAAAAAAAAACAGACGGAGACAAATGAAAAGGACTTCTCTCGCAGCAGTCGTCATGCTGTCGGCGTGCGCGTATCAGGCCGCTCACGCGCAGTCGTCGGTCACGCTCTATGGCGTCGTCGATAACGGCATCGAATATCAGAGCGGTGGTGCGGGACACGTTGTCCGCGCATCGTCGGGCGGGCTCTTCGCGACCGTCTACGGGTTCGTTGGACACGAAGACCTCGGCGGCGGGCTCCGGGCGAACTTCCAGCTGGAGCAAGGTTTTTCGGCGGTCAACGGCGCACCGCAGAATTCGGCGGATGCCTTCAATCGCCTCGCATGGGTCGGCATGTCCGGGCGCTTCGGCGAGTTGAGGATCGGCCGGCAGAAGAAGCCGCAATATCAGTATCTCGACGGCGAAATCGATCCGCTGGCTGCGAAGTCGATCGCGTCGCCGCTGAACGACTTCGACGACGTGTCGGTGCGCGCGAGCAATGCGATCACGTGGTTCACGCCGGCGTGGCACGGACTCACTGCGCAGTTTCTCGTGGCAATGCGCGACTCGACGACTACGCCGTCGAACGGCCTGCAGTCGTACAACGTGGTTGTCAAATACGTCAACGGTCCGTGGCACATCGCGGCCGGCTACGACCGGCAGGACAACGCAGCCGGAACATCGGTGCAGAACGTGTTCACGGCGGCCACGTCGCTGAAGGTCGCCGCCGCGCGCTTCTACCTCGTCTATCACACCGAAACGCAAACCGACCACAGCCAGAACGAGGCGACCTGGTCGGCGTCGGTCTCGTGGCAAATCAACCCGACCAACGAGGTCGCCGCGCTGTATGGCTATCTGCACGATCGCACCGGCAACGGCAACAACGCACAGCAATTCGGCCTCGCATACGAGTATCTGCTGTCGAAATCGTCGATTCTCTATGTCGCCGCGGGGCTAATCGACAATCGCGGACGGGCTGCGTATGGACTGAACGGCACGGAGTACTCAGGCGTCGACGTCACGCCGGGCGCGACCGCGCGCGGCGTCATCGTCGGGCTCACGCACAAGTTCTGATCGGTCCGCCTCAAAGCCAGGAGTTGAGCAGCGGTCTGCGAAGGCCCGCGGATGAACGCAAGCGCCCTGCTGCTTCCGGCTCGGCGCGTCAACGTTAAGAACGGAAAGGCCAATGAAATGTGCGACATCTGCATTTATCCGGCGCTGCGCCATCTGAATCCGTATGACACGAGCGCCCACGGTGCCCGCGTCCACTATTCACAAACGTTGCGCGAAGGACGAGCACCGGTTTGTATGCACCCGGCCGCGTCGGCCTTGCTCACGCGCCGAACTTCCGCACTTGCCCGTCGGTAGCTAAACACAGCGATTACTGCGGGGCTCGTGCGTCCGGAGCACAAACACAATTAGCCTCCTGCACTGCCGCGTGGGTACTGGAGGTGACCTCAGACAGATCCTTACCACGAGTCTCCGGCAGCAACAGCGCCGCTATCACAACAAGCAGATAGGACGCACACGCACAAAGACCCATCGCCACTCCGAGATCAAGGTGTGCACTGACCACGCCGACAATGGCTGGCATCACGGCGCCGATCGCGCGCCCGGCGTTGCCGCAGAGCCCTTGTGCTGAAGCGCGGATCCGGGTGGGGAACAGTTCTGCGAGGTAGGCGCCGGTGCCCGCTGCGGTGCCGGACTGCAGCGTACCAAGCACGAACCCAAGCAGCAGCGTGACGGGCAACGTCAGTGGCGCAAGTGTGTAGGTCGCAACCGCAATCGCCTGCAGACAAGCGATCACGACAAAGGTGTGGCGTCGTCCGAAACGGTCTGCCATCCAGCCGTTCAGGAAAGCGCCCGAGAACGAGCCGAGAATGTTGATCGCGAGATAGCCACCAACATTCGTGATCGACAAATGCAACACGAGCTTCAGATACGCTGGCAACCACGTAATCATGACGTAGTTGCCGCCATAAATCCCGAACGTCAGAAGAATCGCCTTAAACGTCGTTGTGCGGATTGGACGGTCAAAGACGGCCCATACGGGCGGCGTATCGTTGGGGCGTGCGAGCCGGGCACGCGTGAATGCGGGCGCCTCTTTGATATAGCGGCGGATCCACAGTACTAGCAGGGTCGGGACGAGCCCAATCGCGAAGAGCACACGCCACGCGACCGACTGCCCCAGTGTGCTGAACACGAGTGTCGACAGCAGTACCGCGACGCCGTATCCGACGGCCCAACCGGCCTGCAGCGAACCGACTACACGCCCGCGCACCTGCGGGCGGATGGTCTCGCTGATCAGCACAGCGCCCACTGCCCATTCGCCGCCGAAGCCGAGCCCCTGCAGACTGCGTGTGATCGTCAACTGCCAGAACGAATCGGTGAATGCAGACAGCAGCGTGAACGCCGAGAACCACAGAATCGTGATCTGCAGCACGCGCACGCGTCCATACCGGTCGGCTAGTATCCCCGCGATCCAGCCGCCCAGCGACGCCATAATCAGCACCGTGGTGCCGAGGAAGCCGGCTTGGCCGCGCGTCATGCCCCACAGCGCGATCAGGGTCGGGATGGCCAGTGCGTACATCTGGGTGTCCATCGCGTCGAGTCCCCAACCGCTGAAGCATGCCCAATACGTGCGCTTCTCAGACTGGCTGAGGTCGGTGTACCACTTGAACATCTTCTGTCTCCGGTGCGTATCTGCTATGCGCGCTCATGGCGCGGACTAATCGGCAACGCCCACGAGCTGTCATGTGCGTTCACGAGCCGCCCTGGTCGGTGGCAAGCTGTGTCGCGACTGTTCGTTGGGTTGCTGAGGCGCAGTCGATACATGCTTCAGCTATCTGCTGCCCTGAACAGCCCGGAGTCTGGATAGCGAGTCGTGACGCGCCAAGTAGGGGTTAACCATGGAACGATGGAGCGTTTGGTGCCTGAAGCGCATACCCCGGCAGCGTTTGTGCCCGTTACTCCTGCGTCGTTATCCGGTCGCGGGACCGATTTTCCACTAAGCCCAGCTGCCCACTCATGTGGCCACGCGATAAATAAATTGGATGCCCTTCTCGGGGATTTGCATGACGCTCTCGATGCACGCGCCCGCCAGCGACCACGTCCGCGCCGGCGTTTCGGCGCAGGCCATGGAGTGGACACAAAGACTCGTTTGGTTTTCTCATTTGCTTCCAGTACTCGATACTGGACAAAACTGAGATCTCAGTGTGGCGCCACGGTTCGGTGAAAGCGGAAATGTGACTAACCGACAAACACTACGGTCCCGTGTCCGCGCCGTAACGGCGAGCGCCGCTCACCCTATCTCGTGCGATATCGCGCCCGGATCGATCGTCAGGATCACATTCGCCACGACTCCGCGCACCGGATCAAGCGAGTCCACCAACGTGGTGTGCGCAACAGCCTGCGCCATGCTGGCTTGCGTAGATCGGCCCGTCGCCGGGCCCTTGCTGCGCCCACGCGCCGCTTGACGCGCCAGGCATCGCGGCGGCAACGAGCAGTCCGAGAATCCGTTTCTTCATGGTGCTTTTCTCCTGAAATCCAGCACGTCAATACGCATGCCGTCCGCGACCAGACCAAAGCACGTCTGCCTTCGGAAGCACGTGCGTTCTTCGTGAATACACGGAATTCGGACACGGACGGTCACCCTCTGCCGCCCCGCTTTCCTGCTGTCGATTGAAGTTCTTCGCTGTGGCGCTTCGCTCAGGATTGCCCGGACGCATGCCGGATCGCGCCTGCTTGCGAGACATCGCCGGTCCTTTCCGACCATCCGCCGCCGAGCACCTTGTACAGCGTCACCAGGTTCGACAGCTTCGCCAGTTGATCCGTGACGAGCTGCTGTTGCGCCGTATAGAGCGTCCGTTGCGCGGTCAACAGCGTGAGGAAACTGTCCGTGCCGGCTCGGTAGCGCGCTTGCGCGAGATCGTAGTAGTCCTGCGCCGACGCCGAGGCTCCCCGACCGAAACCGGCTCACCTGTGAATCATCCCAGCCGAGTGCGTCCGCAACAGGCCCGCGGCTGCGCGGATCACTCAGCGCTTCCCGAAATGCCCGCTCAATAATTGAATGACCTTGAAGGTCGACTTTCCTAAACCTCGTACATCACAACTAGATGCGAACTACCGCTATGCGAGAATCAAAGCCTCTGACCTCCTCAACCATCACACTACGGGGTTCGCATGACCATGAATCTGATTCCCGAAAGCGGTGCTTTGGCAGACCTGAGTGCCAAAGTCGACACACTGGAAATCGCATTGCTCACTGCACTGAGCCTTCAAACCAAGCCGCAAGCAGAGGCGTTCTTGAAAGCGTTCGAGCAGAATGTTCAAGCTCGAGAATCGATCAACCGCAACACGGAAGACCCGCTCACCTGGAAAGAGCGTCTTTCCCCTCACGCGAAGCGCTTGATCCAAGCAATGAAACGTCGATGATTCCTTGGCCGCGCTCCGTATCCCAATCCAGGCGAAGCGCCGGCCGGATCAACCAGAGGACCAAACGTACGTACAGGCGCTTCATGCGGCCTCCGCTTCCGTTACGGATTTCGGAATAACACCCATTATCTCCGCTGTTGGTGCTGCAAACACCACGTTCGAATTTCTGAAGAACGCACTCAGTGCCCGCGATGAAGCGAAAGTAGGCGCCCGGACTGCCGAACTCGAAACTAAGCTCCGAGAGATCAATCAGGCCGCCCTCATGGCGACGCAAGAAGCGCTCAAGGCGGCGCAAGACATGCGCGCGATGGACCAGAAATTGGCCACTCTTGAGCGTGAGAATGAGCAACTTAAAGCGCGCGCCGAACGTCGCGGTCAGTATGTGCTGACGAACATCGGCGGGGGCGCGCTCGCCTATCGCTACAACAACATCGAGGGAAATGCAGATGCCCCGCACTACCTTTGCCAGCCCTGTATGAGCAAAGGGAATGAAATCGCCCTGCAGCCGCACGGACGTCATGGCAACTTTCGTTGCCCATCGTGCGAGACGGTGTACATCACGGACGCCGGTGCAGGTCGGTCGACCGTGGCGCTGATCTAGCGTCATGCGATGCCCTTTTGTTGAGCGAGCTCTTTCCACCATGCTTGTATCGCCACGAACGTACTGCTCTTGCAGTCCGACTTCCTCGCAGGATTCGATTGACCGTCGGCTGGGAAATCTGGAGACGACGCGCGATCGCGACTTCGCTCAAGCCTCGCTGGGCCTTGATGTCGCTGAGAAGCGCGGTGGCAGTAGTTGGCATGTCCATGCGCACATTCCATACTCGAATGACCAATTGTCGATGCGCGATCGAGTGGCTTGTCGATATGCCCTATTCATTGACGTATAGTCACGCCATGAAAAAAGTCGGTGACCGATTGAGAGAGCTGCTGCATGCCCATCCCAACTACGGGGAGCGCGGGCAGAATAGGCTTTCGCGCGACACTGGGGTGCCGCAGCCAACGATCAGCCGCATTTTGCGTGGCGGCTCGGTGCCCGAGATGGAAACTCTAGCGGCACTGGCGATCCCATTTGAGGTGACGTGCGAGTGGCTTCTCACTGAACGCGGCCCGAAGTTTGTGGCGGAGTTGTACAGTTCTCACGCGCACGACCGAGCAGGAGAAGCAAGCCGCCCGCTTCCTCCTCATGTGCAGAAATTGATTTACGAGATCAAGCGGGCCAACGACGCCGGCGTCTCGGAAGAGGTGTTTGCCGCCGTCGCAACATTGCTCAGATCGATACCGACACAGCATAGCTGTGCCGACGACGGTGACCTTCCGCATTTGCAGCCGTAATTTCGCCCTCGATCCCGGCTTCAACAGCCCGAATCGGCTCGAGCGCTGAATCGTAGGCCAGCGCCCAATTGCTGACGACGATGCGCGTTCTGTTTTTCATGAGCGTCACGCCAGGCTCACCCAGCGACAACCCACTCCGTTTCCGAGTGAGCCATTCTTATCAGCACAATCCGGCCGACCAAGGCCGGATTCCATGCACCGACAACTCTCGCCTGCGGATTTCGGCGATGGTGATCAATCGTTTCGGCGAACGTGATCAGTCTGGAAGGTGGTGTTGCGCGGTCAATGGATTATAGCGACGGTGATCACGATCAGGCGTCAGCGGACTCGGATTTCGTTTTCTTTCTCATCGAATCGCCCTTGACCGGAAGCTTGTGGGCCTGATGCACGAGCCGATCGAGAATCGCATCGGCGAGCGTGGGGTCCTGCAGCCACGCGTGCCAGTGTTCGAGCGGCAACTGGCTGGTGATCACAGTCGAGCGCGTACCGACACGATCATCAAGTACCTCAAGCAGATCATTGCGCGCCGCCTGGTCGAGATCCTGCAAGCCCCAATCGTCGAGGATCAGCACATCAATCTTCGCGAGTTGCGCAAGCCGACGTGTGAAGCTGCCGTCGCCGTGCGCGATTTTCAGCTCTTCGAACAGCCGCGCGACGCGCACATAGAACACGGAGAAGCCCTGCCGGCACGCCTGCTGGCCGAACGCGCAAGCGAGCCACGTCTTGCCCGCGCCGGTGGGGCCGGTCAGGATCAGGTTCTGAGCATTGCGCACCCAGTCGCAGCCGGCGAGCGTGGCGACGATGCGCTGGTCCAGCCCACGGGTTTGCCGGTATTCAATGTCTTCGACGCAGGCCTGTGGGTTCTTGAGCTTCGCGGCGCGCAGCAAACGTTCGAGTCGTCGCGTATCACGCCAGGCCAGCTCGCGATCTACGAGCATGCCCACGCGTTCCTCGAATGACAGGCTGGTGCTTGCCGTGAGCGTTGACTGCTCCTCGAACGCGCGAGCCATGCCGTCCAGTTTGAGCGCCTTTAGCTGGGTAAGGGTGTGCTGCATCAACATCGTGACCTCCTTTGGGTCAGTGGTAG